>NZ_JBHXMA010000016.1:0-24614 GCF_042721035.1 Streptomyces sp. NPDC058464 | reverse complement strand
GTATTCGCCCCCGGCCCGGGCCCCGCCGGGGGGGGCCGGGGGGCCGGCGGGGGGGCCCCGGGTCCCGTCCGCCCGGGCCGGGGGGTGAGGGGAGCTCGACGAACTCCCCTCACCGGAGGCCCGGGTTCACAGGCGCACGATGACCAGGGCGGTGTCGTCGGTGGCGTCACCGGGCGGGAGCAGGTCGGTGAGCACGGCGTCGGCGAGAGCTTCGCATTCGTGGGTCTGGTGGCGGGCCAGGGAGTCCGCGAGCCGGGCGAGGCCCGTGTCGATGTCCTCACCGCGGCGTTCGATCAGACCGTCGGTGTAGAGCACGAGGACGGCGCCCTCGCGGAAGGCCGTGACGGCCTGGGTCCGGGGGCCGTGTTGAGGGCGGGCGGCCAGCGGTGGGTCGGTGGCCCGGTCCAGGAACTCGACGGTCCCGTCCGGCTGCACGAGTACGGGTGGGGGGTGGCCGGCGCAGCTGTAGGTGATGGTCTCGCTCCCCCAGTCGACGAACGCCGTGGCCACGGTGGTGTTCTCGGCGCCGTCGACGGTGCGGGCGTACTGCCCGAGGACCTCCAGGGCGCGGGCGGGGCCTTCGGGGACGAGGGAGGCGGCGGTGAGGGCGCTGCGCAGTTGTCCCATGACGCAGGCCGCGGACAGGCCGTGGCCGACGACGTCGCCGACGGCGACGGCGATGCGATCGCCGGGCAGGTCGATCAGGTCGTACCAGTCACCGGCCACGTTGAGGGCTTCGGCGGCGGGCCGGTAGCGGACGGCCGCCGGGTGCCGGCCGACCGGCTGCGGGGCGGGCAGCATGGCTTCCTGCAAGGTCAGCGCGACTTCACGGGCGCGGATGAGTTCGGTGACGTCCTCCAGCCGCTGCAGCAGCAGCGTCAGCCGCCCATCGGGTCCGAACACGGGAACGTTGGTCACGTTGAAATACCGCTCGCGCCGTGCCCCGGGCTGGTCGTCGTCCTCCATGTCGTAGCGCTGCAGCGCCACGGTGCTGCGCTCACCGGTATCCACCGCCTGGCGCAGTGACGCCAGAACTCTGAGCAGGAGAGGCTCGGCGGAGTCGTTGTCGGGGCGGTCCTCGGGCATGAAGCTGCCGACCACCTGCTCCCGGGTGAGGCCCCGGAGGCGCAGGAACTCCGCGTTGGCGTCCGCGAAGATCAGTTGCGGAGTCACCAGCGCCACCGCCCCGGGAAGAGCCTGGAACACCGCCGCGTAGTCGACCGCCGGTTCTGCCATGATTTTCCCGCTCACCACGCTGATCTCTGGTCTTTTCACCATACGAGCAGGCAGTCGCGGCTCGCACCATGAGGTGGGCAGCGTTCCCCCGCCGCCCCATGCGCCGAGATCCGACCGCGCGGCTGCCGTCTAACGCGGATACCGCGCGAGCCACCCCGGTGACGCACCAACCGGGCTGTGCAGGGCCGGCCCCTGGGTCATCTCCATCGCGAAGTCGTCGGCGAGTTCGAGGATGGTCTGGCGGCCCTCCAGTTCGGCCACCCAGGCCGGCGGCAGGGCCGTCTCGCCGTACTGGGCGCCGAGGAGGCCGCCGGTGAGGGCGCCCGCGACGGCGGAGGGCCCGGCCTGGTTGACGGCGAGACAGAGCCCGTGCCGTACGTCCTCCCCCACGAGCGCGCAGTACACGGCCGCGGCCAGCATCCCGTCCGCCGCCCCGTCCCCGGTCAGCTCCTCGACCCGGGCCGGGGAGGGCAGCCCCTGCCGTACGGCCCCGAGCGCGTGCTGCAACGCGTCCGACACCGGCTGGTGCCCGGGCCGGGCGGCGAGCAGGGCCAGCGCCCGCTGGACGGCCCCGTCCAGCGAGTCCCCGCGGGCCAGCGCGTGCACGATCACCGCGTACGCGCCCGCCGACAGACAGGAGGTCGGATGCCCGTGCGTCTGCGCGGCGCACTCCACGGCGAGCTGGACGACGAGCTGCGGCTCCCAGCCGACGAGCAGCCCGAAGGGTGCGGACCTGGCGACGGCCTCGGGCCCCATGTCATCGGGATTCTTCGGCGACTCCAGCGTCCCCATCCGCTCGTCCCCGAGCCCGAGCAGCAGCGCGCGGGTGGGCTCCCGCCGCGCGTACAGCCACTCCTCCCGCGCCAGCCAGCCGTCCTCCGGCCGCCGCACGTCCGGCCCCCAGTCCCGCTGCGTGGCGGCCCACCGCAGATAGGCCCGGTGCAGGTCGGTGGGCGGATGCCAGGCCCCCGTGTCCCTCCGCACCTGGGCTCTTATCAACCCGTCCACGGTGAAGAGGGTGAGCTGCGTGTGATGGGTGACGCTCCCGCGCCGCCCGTACCCGAACCCGAGGTCGACGAGCCCCTCGGCCCCGTAGGCCGCGCGGATCTCCTCCAGCGTCAGCCCGTCGACGGGCCCGCCGAGCGCGTCCCCCACGGCACCGCCCAACAGCGTCCCCCGCACCCTGCTCCGGAAGTCCTGCTGCTCGACCCGGCCCCAGACGGCACCCAACGTCGGACTCACCACCATGACCTCCTCACGGGCACCGTCCGTACATACAAGCGGTCAGCACTGTAATCGACCGGGAACGGTCCGTTCAGGGGACAGTTAGGTATGCGAAGTGTGGGTTGTGTGGCCCCGAGTGGCCGGTTTCAGGCAGGACGCCCCGGCGTATACGGCTGCACACCGGCGGCGCCCGGCCGGGGGCCCACGCCCGGCCAATACGGTGAAACCCCCATACTACGGATGTAATGCCGCATTCACGCGGCGAGCATGTCCCTTGAGCCGTTGACAACAACGTGGAAGGGACATCCATGGCCGACAGCAAGGCCGAGAAAGTCAGGAAAGCCGCCGGGTCGATCGGACTCGTGACCCCGGTGAGCGGGCCGGCAGCCCCCCAGGCTCCCGCGCCCGACGAGGTGTGGGAGCTGCCCGAGGGCAGCGCCCGGGTGTACTACGGCGAGGGCCAGAAAGGCGTGGTCCGGCCGGTCGTCCTGACCGACGGGTTCAACCTCGGGCCGACCGACTTCGACTGGCTCTACGACGGGCTGGAGAACGGCCGGTTCCCGTTCATCAGCGAGCTGCGGCGCCGCGGGCGCACGCTGATCCTCGTCGGGTTCGACGAGCGCAGCGAGTCGATCCTCCGCAACTCCGAGACGATGATGGCCGCCATCCTGCGGACCAGCGCCGAGCAGCTGGACGACACCCGGCTGCTCGTCGGCGGGTTCAGCATGGGCGGCATCGTCGCCCGCTACGCGCTGGCGAAGATGGAACAGCGGCGCATGGACCACCGGGTCGGCGTCTACGTGTCGTTCGACAGCCCGCACCGGGGCGCCTGGGTGCCGATCGGGCTCCAGGCCTTCGCGCACTACCTCGCCCAGGTCGACGACACCTACCTGCGGCAGATCAGCAGCCCGGCCTCGCAGCAGATGCTCTGGCGGTACCTGGACAGCGTGGACGGCACGCCGCAGGAGAGCCCCCTGCGCACGGAATTCAGGGAGGAGCTCCAGCGGGTCGGCGGGTGGCCCCAGATCCCCCACCTGCTCGGAGTGTCCAGCGGTCGCGGCAACGGCGTGGGCAACGGCGTCAAGGCCGGCGAGAAGACGCTGAGCTGTGCCGGTCCGCTCTTCGACGGCACGTACTTCCTCGCCCAGGCGCAGGGCGACCCGGCGGAGGTGGCCGTGCTGAACGGCGTCCTCGGCGGTCCGCACACGATCACCACCGGCGGCTTCCCCGAACTGGACGGGGCACCGGGCGGCACGCTCGAATCGTTCGGCCTCCTCGGCGACACCCTCACCGCCTTCGGCGAGCGCGTCGAGATGCCCCACCGGTCCGTGTGCTTCGTGCCGTCCGTCAGCGCGGTCGCCATCCGTGACCTGGGCGAGCAGAGGGACCTGTACGTCAACATCGACGAACTCCCGCCGGAGGAGTCCGAGCTCAACGAATACCTGCTCTCCTCGGACAACGACCCGCACGCCCTCATGACCGAGGACATCGGCAGGTGGGTCCTCGACCGGCTGCCCGACTGAGCCTCAGGCCGCTCTCCCCGACCGCTCCCGGCAGTCACGGCAGCGGCCGGGGAGAGCCGCCCGGAAGCCGCGTTCGCAGCCGTCGCAGTTCTGCATGGGGGCGGAGCGGAGGGCCGGCGGTGAAGGCGGTGCGGGGGCCCGGAGGGGGAGGGCCGGGGGCAGGAGGGCGCCGAGGCGGTGGGCGAGGAAGGCCGCCGGGTGCTTGATCGGGTCCTGCGGCAGGCCGCTCGTCAGGGTCCGCTCCACGACGGTGGCGGGCACGCCCCGCTCCAGCCACGCGGAGACCTCCGGCACCAGCCGCCGAACGTCACGTTCGGACAGCAGCAGGCGGGAGTCATAGGTCCGCAGGCGGGTGAGGAGGTCGGCGGCCGGGGTCCCGGGGGCGGAGGCCTTCGGTGCCGGAGCCGGAGCCTGCGGCTCGGCAGCGGGAACCGAGGCGGTCCCGCTCGGCTTGTTGTACGAGGTCGTCCGGGTCCTCACTTGCCCCGATTGAAGACGCTCCCTGGCACGCGTGAGGTATCCGTGTTCCTCCAGCTCGCGCAGCGCGGCGGCGATCCGGATCTCCCCCTCGGGGAACTTCGCCGCCAGCGTCTTGATGCCGATCGGCGCCCCGTCGGGCAGCGACTGGATGTGGACCGCGAGGCCGATCGCCATCAGCGACAACTCGGGGTGCTGGAGGAGGTGATTGCCGACCACCGTGAAGTTCTCGGTGTGCGGTTCATTCACATGGATGACGCCGGACTGGGAACGCCGGGTCTTCGCGGGTGCGGGCGCGCTAGGCTGCTTGTCAGTCATCGGGAAGGGGTTCACTTCCTGGGTGATCAGGCCCTCGCACTGGGATGCCAGTCCCGGCGGGGGCCGAAGCATGTGTGGACTTGTTGCGGCAGACGCTGCCGCACGAATGCCCCTCCGCGCCAGCTGAGTTCGGCATATTCACTCCGGCGGGTGATCGACGGGGACGGTAGGGGCGGGTTGGGTTCTTTCCCCGGTTCTTTGGTCTTTGACGTCGGGAACGCCCGGGTCATGGGTCCTCGCGACCCGGTGCCCCCAGCTCCGCCCAGACGACTTTGCAACCGGCCGGTGCCGCGTCCGTGCCCCAACGGTCCGCGTACGCCCCCACGATCAGCAGACCGCGCCCCGATTCCGCGTCGGCGGTCGCCGGATCGTGAAGGCACGGGACGCGGTCACCCCGGGCGTCGGTCACCTCGATACGGAGCGCGCGGTCGGCGTGCAGCCGTAGCCCCAGCCTGAAGTCCCGCCCCGCAACGCGTCCGTGCAGCACCGCGTTCGACGCCAGCTCGGCAACGACGGCCCCGACTGCGTCGAGGTCGCCATATCCCCCGCCGCCTCCACCGTCCACGTCCGCGACTCCAAGGACAAGGACAGGGCCGGGCTCGCCTTCGCCGACGCCTCGTGGGCCGACTTCGTGGCGTTCGCCGGGCGTTGAGCGCGGTCCGCCTCGGACGACCGTTACGTGACTGCCTTGCTCGCCTCCTGAGTCACCCCTCTCCGGCGCCGGCCATGCGGTGGCGGACCGCGGTCCGCTGCTCCCGGGCCCAGGGGTACTCCGGGTTCAGCGCAAGGGCGCGGTCCAGGTCGGCGAGACCCTCTTCGTGGCGGCCCAGATTGGAGAGGGACACGCCTCGGCTCGCGTATGCCGACGCGTAGCCGGGGTCGAGTTCGAGGGCGCGGTCGTAGTCGGCCAGGGCCTCCGCGTCGCGGCCGGTGACGCGCAGCGCGTCGCCGCGTTCGCAGCGGCCCCAGGCCCAGTCGGGTTGCAGGGTGAGAGCACGGTCGAGGTCGGCGAGGCGGCGGGTCTGGTCGCCGAGGCCGCGCCAGACGCGGGCGCGGCGGGCGAGGGCCCAGGCGTAGTCGGGCTTGAGTTCCAGGGCGTGGTCGAAGTCGGCCAGGGCCGCGTCGAGGTCGCCGTGGCGTTCGTGGGCGGCGCCGCGGGAGGCCAGGGCGAACTCGCTGGTGGGGTTGCGTCCGATCCCCTCGCTCAGGTCGGCCACCGCTTCGTCGTGGTGGCGTGCGAGCCGGTGGTGCTCGCCGCGCAGGATGACGTTCCACGGGTTGTCCGGCTCCAGTTCGACCACCCGGTCGAGGTCGGCCAGCGCACCGTCGTAGTCGCCCGTCCCGCCCCGGGTGACGGCCCGGCCGCGGTGGGCCCGGACCAGGGCCGGGTCCAGGGCGAGGGCGCGGTCGTAGTCCTCCAGGGCGCGGTCGTGCGCGCCGTCCCTGGCGAGGGCGTCGGCCCGCAGTGCCCAGGCCGTCGCCCGCCACGGCTCGTCGTCCCGGGCGCGGCCGAGCAGCAGCCGGAGCAGTCCGGCGAGCCCGCCCGCGGCGAGCGCCTCGGAGAGGTCGCCGCCCCAGGTCCGTACGGCCTCGGCGTCCGCGTCCTCGCCCGCCTCGGCCAGCAGCCGCACCCAGGGCCGTACGGCATCGTCCCCGTGGGCGCAGGCCGTGACGACGTCGGCGAGGACCGCCGGGAGCGCGGCGCGGGGTCTCGCGCACAGCAGGTGGTACGACTCGCCGAGCCGCAGCTCCCGCCACCTCTCGTCCGCCCACACCTCATCGGGGTGCAGGCCGGCTTCGGCCTCCGTGCGCCGTCCGCCGTACGCCTCGGCGAGCCGGGTGTGCCGCTCGGTCCAGCCCTCGGGTGAGCGCAGTCGCTGGAGCCGGAGCATCGGCGCCCGTACGACGTCGTGGTACTGCAACCGCCCGCCGCGCTCGGCGACGAACGGCATGGCCCTCAGCCAGGCGAAGAGCGCGCCCGCGTGGTCCCCGGGGCCGTCCACCACCGATCGGAAGACGTCCTCGTCGAGCCGTCGGGGGAGCGCGCCCGCCAGCGCGGCCGCTCTGCGCACGGGGTCCCGCTCCCATTTCAGGAACCGGTCGACGGCCGTGGCGCTCGGATCGCCCACGTCCCCGGGGCCGACGGGACCGGACTCGGCCAGGGTGGAGACGAGCACCGGAAGCCCGCCGGTCAGCCGCAGTACCTCGGCGACCACCGGTTCGTCCCGTACCCCTTTGTCCGCGAGCAGGCCCCGGGCCTCCGCCTCCGTGAACGGGCCGAGCGGCAGGTCCGTCCTGAAGTCCGCGAAGCTGCCCCAGCGGGCCGTGTCGAACGGGTGCTGGCCGGAGGTGACCACGACGACGTTGGCGGGGAGGGCGCCATGGCGGTCGGTGGTCATCACGTCGTGCAGCCAGGGGTCGAGGAACGGTCCGGTGCGCTCGTAGGTGTCGAGGAGGAGGACGATCCAGGGGACGGCGTCGGCCGCGGCCGACAGCTCCGTCAGCAGCACGGGGGTCAGTACCCGCTCGGGGGACAGCACCAGCTGGGCGTCCTCCTGGCTGCGGAAGCGGGCCCGGAGCCGGTCGGCGCCCTGGGCGAGCCGGTCCGCGTCCAGGGCGGCGGCGAAGGCGCCGGCCACCGGGACCATCCCCAGTCCCACCTGGGCCGCCCGCGCCACGGCCAGGCTCCCCGCCGACGGCCGCTCCCCCTCCTCCGGCCCGCCGCCCAGCACCAGCGCGGCCTCCGCCTCGTGCCGCCGCTCCCGGTGCGCGGCCAGCAGCCGCTCCAGTTCCTTGAACCGCCGCCCCTGGGACGCGAACTGACGGATCATCACAGCCATTGCCTCGGGGATGCCGGCCACACCCTCGTCGACGTACGCGGTCAACGCCCCGGCCTCCCGGGCGATCTGCTCCAACTCCCGTACCAGCCGGGTCTTCCCGACCCCCGCGTCACCGTGCACATGGAAGAGGAAGCGGTGCCGCTCGTCCTCGGGCGGCAGCTGCAGGTTCCGCCGGAACGCGGCCCGCTCCTCGACCCGCCCGACGAACCCGGCCCTCCGACGCCGCCCGATCAGCTCCTGCATCGACGGCCGTGTCGACCCCATCCGTGCCTCCCCCGCAGTCGGCCGACGCCAAGTCTGGCAGAGGCTCCGGCGTCCGGCCGGTCCGCGCGGCGACAGACCTGATCCATCGACGCCGCCCCCACGACACCGCCCTCAGCTGCGGCTCCGCTGACTCCCACGCCTGCGCCGGCCCGCCTCCGTATCCTGGCGGGCCTCCTGCATGACCGTGGAGCCGAGGTACCGGACGGCGAGCAGGGCGACCTCGAGATCGGTACGTCTCTCCTGGACCGAGTGCCCCATGATCTTCTCCGCCTTGCGGACGCGGTAGTGCACGGTGTTCTTGTGCACGATCTCATTGCTCGCCGTAGCGGTGTAGTTGCATCCGGTGGCCAGGAAGTCGTGCAAGGTCCCGCGCATCTGTGCACCCTGCTCGTCGTCGACGGCCAGCGGCCCGAGGACGCTCCCCACCCAGGCGCGGAGATCCGGGATGTTCTTGCACATCAACGCGACCGGGGCGACCTGGGAGTACGCGGTGAGCCGCGGCCCGGGAGCCGCCGCCGCGGCAAGCTCCTGCGCGCACAGCGCCTCCCTGTTCGTGCTGCGGAACCCCTCGATCCCGCGGTGCGGGCTTCCGGCGCACACCTGTGCGGCGGGCTCGCCCTTCTCCACCACACGGGACAACCCCTCCCAGGAGACGTCGCCCTGCGCGGCGAACGGCAGCCAGGCCCAGGCCAGCCCCTCGTCCCGGGGTACGAACAGCGGCCTGGCCGGGCAGTCGAGTTCTCTCGCGATCTCGTGGGTGAGCCGGTCGAGGCGGGCCAGTGCTTCTCCGCCGCGCGTCGTCGCCGGCAGCCAGGCCACCAGCCCGAGGTGACTCTGCCGCAGGCGGTAGCCGAGAGCGGCTTCCGCCGAGTCGAGGTCCACCTCCTGCTCGGCGAGGATGTCCCGCACACGCGCGGCACGCGTGGCGGTCCGGCCGAGCAGCCAACGTTCCTGCTCCAGGTGGTACACCTCGATGACACGCTCGGTGATGCTGTCGATGTAACCGAAGCTCACCTCCAGCATGCGCCGGTAGACGGCGGCGGAGACAGCGGCATCGGCTTCCCTGCGGGCAAGCTCGTCCAGGCACCATTGCAGGAAACGCCAGTGCCCGACCCGGTAGGCCCGGATCAACGCACTGACAGGAACATCCCTTTGAGCCAGTCTCCTGGCGTATTCATTGGCCGCGACGGGTCCTTCGAGATTCTCCAGGGAAATATCGTTCTCAAAGATGTGCAACAGAGCGGCGATGTTTTCCTTCACACTCGCCAGCAGGGTTCTCTCGACGACGGCATCCCCGCTGATCTGCGGGATTTCAACGAGCAGGTGCTCCCACACGTCGCGGCTGACCTCCGCGAGGTGCGACTCTACGTTTTCCGCACTCACGGACAGTTCCCGTGCGGGCTCCGGACTCTCCACGCCCATGCTCCAAAAGCTACGCCCTGCCTCGGCACCGCCGGGCGGCGAGCGAATTGGTTCCGTGTCACAAACCACGACCGGAAGGTGGTGCACCGTGCCCGACGTCCGTCCCGGTTTCCGCTCCTACCGTCGTTCTTGCCGTTTGCCGCGTGAGGGGAGAAATCCGGTGACCGAGATGCTTCAGGGCAGCCTCTGTGCACGACTGGCACCCCGGGAGACACCCGACGCCGCCATCGCCATGACCGACGCCGAGGGGACGGTGGTGGCCTGGACGAGCACGGCGCAGCGGCTTGTCGGTTACCAGGCCACGGAAGTGGTCGGCCAGGCCGTCTCCACGCTCCTGCCCCTCAGCCGCCGGACGCTGCTGGACTGGGCGTCGACCGAGGAATGCCTGGCCCGGGGCGGCTGGTCCGGCACCGCGACCGTCCGCCACCGCGACGGCCACAGCCTCAAGGCGAGCCTGCGGTTCTCCCTGCTGTGGGGCAGGGACCGGGAGATCCACTGGCTCATCTCCGGCACCGACATCGCCTCGCTCTCCCCGGTGGCGACCACCGGATGGATGCGGGACTCGCTTCTGACCCGTACCCCGATCGGCGTCGTCGTTCACGACCAGGACCTGCGCTGCGCCTGGACCAACGACGCGATGGAGCGGCAGGACGGCGTTCCGCTCGACCAGCGGCTGGGCCGGCGTCTGTCGGACGCGCTGCCCGGCAGCGAGGCCGAAAGGCTCGAGAGGGTGCTGCGACGGGTTCTGGACAGCGGCGTCAGCACGGTCCACGAACATCGCGCGTGGCCGCCGGCGGATCCGCGCCGTGAGCACGCGATCGCGGCCTCGTACTTCTGCCTGCAGGGCGCCGACGGCCGGGCCGTGGGGGTGTGCTGCACGAGTGTGGACGTCACCCTCGGCCAGCGGGCACGGGAACGCCTCGCCATCCTCAGCGAGGCCAGCACGCGCATGGGCAACAGCCTGGACGTGATGCGGATCGGCCAGGAGCTGGCCGACCTCGCGGTGCCCCTCCTGGCCGACTACGTCAACGTCGACCTGGCCGAGTCGATCCACTTCGGCGAAGCGCCCTTCGCCCGCATCGGCCCGCTGGACGACCGCCGCCCCGTCCTGCGGCGTGCGGGCCTGGCCTCGATCCGCCCCGGGGTCCCCGAGTCCCCGTGGGCGCGCGGCGAGCTGGTCGCCGTGCCGCGGAACTCGCCCTTCACCAAGGTGCTGTCCTCCGGCCGCTCCCATCTGGAACCGGTTCTGGACGCCTCTCCCGGGACCTGGTTCGACCGGGACCCCGACCGGGCCCGGACGACGCGCGAGAGCGGCATGCATTCCCTGATGGTCGTCCCCATCCGGGCAGGGCACGCCTTCCTGGGCACGGCTGTGTTCATCCGGACCGAGGAACCCGCGCCGTTCCAGGAGGACGACCTGCTCCTGGCCGAGGGGCTCGTCAGCCGGACGGCGCTCTCGCTGGACAACGCCCGCCGGTACGCGCGGGAGCGCAGCGCGGCCCTGACACTCCAGCGCAGCCTGCTCCCGCAGCGCCTGGTGCAGGGCACGGCCATCGAGACGGCCTCGCGCTATCTGCCGGCCGACGTGGACAACGGTGTCGGGGGCGACTGGTTCGACGCCATCCCGCTGCCCGGCGCCCGGACGGCCCTGGTCGTGGGCGATGTGGTGGGCCACGGCATCAACGCCGCGGCGACCATGGGCCGGCTCCGCACGGCGGTACAGACGCTCGCGGACCTCGACCTGCCCCCCGACGAGCTGCTGACCCACCTGGACGACACGGTCCGGCGGATGGCCGAGGAGGACGCGGACTCCCAGGACCCGACCCGCGTCACCGGCGCGACCTGCCTGTACGCCGTCTACGACCCCGTCGCCCAGAAGTGCACGGTGGCACGGGCAGGGCACCCGCCGCCCGCGGTCATCGACCCGCACGGCGAGGTCACCTTCCCCGACCTGCCCACCGGAGCGCCGCTCGGCGTAGGGACGGGGGTCCCCTTCGAGGCCGTCGAGCTGGAGCTGCCCGAGGGAAGCCGGCTCGCCCTGTACACCGACGGCCTGATCGAGAGCCGCGACCACGACATCGATGCGGGCATGCAGCGCCTCGGCGACGTCCTGGCACAGGCCGGCCGGTCCCTGGAGCACCTCTGCTCCTCGGTGATCGAGGCGGTGCCGACCCAGCCGCCGTACGACGACGTGGCACTGCTCGTCGCGCGGACCCACGCACTGAGCCCGAGCCGGACCACGTGCTGGGAGCTGCCCGCCGACCCGGCGGTCGTCCGCTGCGCCCGTACCCTGGTCACCCGGCAACTGGTCCAGTGGGGACTGGAGCGCCTGACGGCGTCCACCCAGCTGATCATCAGCGAACTGGTCACCAACGCCGTCCGCCACGCCACCGGTCCGATCCGTCTGCGCCTGATCCGGCACCAGGTCCTGACCTGCGAGGTGTCCGACACCAGCGACACCCTCCCCCGGCTGCGGCACGCGCGCACCAGCGACGAAGGGGGCCGCGGCCTCTACATCGTCGCCCAGCTCTGCCGGCGCCACGGAGCCAGGTGTCTGACGAGCGGTGGCAAGACCGTGTGGGCCGAACAGGAACTCGACCCCGGCATCTGAGACGTCACGCGACGCGGCTGTCGGACATCTCCTCCCTCGCTACGTTCCGGCAAAATGCGCGACCATGTCCTGAAGGGGATGTTCTGACGTATGCGCGGGAGTCGCAGATGGACGTCTCGGACGAACTCCTCCGCAGAGCCGACCCTTCGGCGCTGCTGACGCCGGACGGTGTCGTCGAGGCTCTCAACGCCGCGATGGCCACGGCGCTGGGCAGGCCGGAGGCGCATTGCCTGGGGCGTCGTTTCGACGCTCTGTGGCCCGCGGGCCAGCGCATGTCCGTCGAGAGTCTCCTGGACCACGCCGCCACGGCGAAGGCGGTCGCGATGCGGGTGCTGGAGTTCCCCGGACGGGGCGGAGCCCCCATCGCCTGTCTGATCGAGGCGCGGCCGGTGAAGGATCCCACCGGTGACGAGCAGCTGGTCTGGGTGCACGCCCTGGATTCGCACAACGACCTGACGAGCCTGCTCATCCCGTTCCGGCTGGTCACCACGGCCTCCGACCTCGGCCTGTGGATGTACTCGCCCCACAGGCACCAGCTGGAGTGGCTCGGTGGCGCACCCGCCCTGACCGTGGCGTTCCCGGAGCCCAGTACCTGCCTTTCCGAGGTGATGTCGGCAGTCCACTCCGACGACCGGGCGGCCCTGCGGCAGCTCCTGCGCTCGTCTTCCGTCCAGACCCCGTGGACGAGTCTGCGGTACCTCACCGAGCACGACGGCTGGCACCGGCTGGCCGTGCAGACCTGCCGGCTCCAGTTGGGCTACGGCGGCCCCGAACGGACCTTCGGGGTGGTCCGCGACGACACCAAGCAGGAGAAGCGCAAGCGGAAGGCCCAGGCCGCGCTGGCCGCCGAGCGGCAGCGCGCCAAGGACACCGCCGACTTCTCCTCCGCGCTGATCACCGCGTCCACGGAGCAGGAACTGCAGCAGGTCGTCCTGACCCGGCTCGCCGCGACCTTCGGTGCCAGCGGCGCCCTGCTCGCGGTCGTCGACGAAGGCCGCCTGCGCATCTCCACCGACGGCGGGATAGCCATGTCCGAGGTGGAGGTCCTGCAGGGCATGCCGCTGGACGATCCCGGCCCGGTGCCCGAGGCGATCCGCACCGGAAATTCGCAGTTCGTTCCTGACCGGAGGAACTACACCCACCGCTGGCCGGAAGCGGTGGACTATCCGTGGCTCGGCCGGCTCGGCCCCGACTACGCCGTCGCGATCACCCCCCTCAGCGAGACCGGCAACCAGCCACTCGGGGCGTGGGCGGTGTTCTACCACCGTGAGTACCGGGCATCGCTGGACGAGCAGACCCTCATGGGGACCCTGGCCGACCTGGCGGGCCAGGCGTTGCGGCGCATCAGGCTGCAGCAGGCACGGGTCGAGCTGGCCACGGCGCTGCAGCAGACCATGCTTCCCACGCTGCCCGAGCATCTCGCGGGCCTGGAGGTCGCCGCCCGCTACCGGCCGAGCCGCGACGGGCTGGACATCGGCGGGGACTGGTACGACGCCTTCGTGATGTCCGACGACACCGTCGCCATCGAGATCGGCGACGCCCAGGGGCACGACGTGGACGCCGCCGCCTTCATGGGTCAGGTGCGCTCGTTCATGCGCGGCATCGCGACCCACGAGGCGCATCCGGGAGCCGTGCTGACGTGCACCAACGACCTGCTCGTGACGATGGGCGCGACGCGCTTCGCCAGCTGCACCATGCTGCATCTCGATCCGCGCGACGGACGGGTCACCGGCGCCAGCGCCGGCCACGTTCCGGTGCTGTACGCGCGCAGGGACGGCAGCCACAGCGTGCGCGAGCTGCCGGGCGGGCCGGTGCTGGGAGTCGTGCCCGACACCGACTACCAGGAGGAGACCTTCACCCTCGACAAGGGCAGTGCGCTGGTCATGCTCACCGACGGTGTGGTCGAGGGACCGGGCCTCACGCTGGACGCCGGACTGGAGCGAGCCGGGTCCCTGGCCGGAGCGGCCCTCCACGACGGACTGGACGCCGAGGGGACCGCCGACCGCATCCTCGACGCCGCGGTCGCGGTGGACCACCTCGACGACGTGGCCGTCCTGGTCATCCGCCGCTCGTGACCGCGCTGCGGCCCCGTCCTCACCGGGCCGGCGCGGCCGTAGCCGGGCGGCGCGGCCGTAGCCGGGCGGCGCGGCCGAAGCCGGGCGGGGCGGTCGTGAAGTCGGCGCGGAATCCGACGAGTTGGGCGCTCCGTGCGCTCCATCGCCGAGGTCACCTGACATGCTGCACCCATGTCGACACCGCCCCCGCCCTCCCGCACGTCCGTCGAGGCTCCCGGGCCCTCCGTCAACGGGCTGCGCCTGCGGGCGCGTCGGGTGAACCGGGACGTCCGTGGGGGCGGGCGGATACTGAACGACATATCCGTCGATGTCGCCCCGGGGCAGCTCACGGTGATCGCCGGCAGCAGCGGTGCCGGCAAGACCGTGCTGTTGCAGACGCTGGCGGGGCTGAGCGCGCCGACCGGGGGCGAGGTGCTGCACGACGGGGCGCGACCCGGGCCGCCGGGGCCGGACTTCGGGTTCGTTCCGCAGGAGGACATCATCCACCGCGAGCTGCCGCTGCGCCGCACGCTGGTGTACGCGGCGGGGCTGCGGATGGCGCCGGGGACGCCGGCCGGGACCGTGCTCGACACCGTCGACCGGGTGCTGGACACCCTCGGTCTGGCGGAGCGGGCGGATACCCCGGTGCGCGCGCTGAGCGGCGGGGAACGCAAACGGGCCAGTATCTCGGTCGAGTTGCTCACCCGCCCCCGGGTGCTCTTCCTCGACGAGCCGACGTCCGGGCTCGACCCGGTCACCGGCGCGGCCCTGCTGCGCACCCTGCGGACGCTGGCCGAGGACGGCACCACCGTCGTGCTGACCACGCATGTCCTCGCCGATCTGCGCCGTGCCGACCAGGTGGTGTTCCTCTCCGCCGGTGGCGAGGTCGCGTACGCGGGTGAACCGGCTGCCCTGTTCGAGGCGTTCGGGGTCGGCACCGTGGAGGAGGTATACGAGGCGGTGGCGGGCGGGGCGCGCGTCGCACGGGCCGTACCCGAGGGCGTGGACTCCCCTGATTCCACGCCGACGTCACCGTCACCGTCGCCGCGGCCGCCGCGGGTCGGTGTCCTCGGGCAGTGGGCGCTGCTGACCCGGCGCGGTACCGCGCTGATGCTGCACAACCGGATCTCGGTCGCCGTGCTGGCGGGCTCGCCGGTGATGATCGTGGCCATGTTCGCGGTGCTGTTCCGGGCCGGTGCGTTCGACCCGGCGGCACCGGATCCTGGCTCCTCAGCGATGATCATGTTCTGGATCGCGTTCGGCGCGTTCTTCTTCGGGCTGACCTACGGCCTGCTCCAGATCTGCACCGAGCTGCCGGTGCTGCGCCGGGAGTGGCTCGCGGGGCTGCGGATCGGCCCGTACGTCGCCTCGAAGCTGACGACGATGCTGCCGGTGCTCGCGGTCGCGGACGCGCTGTTGCTGGCCGTGCTGCGCGCCCTTGACCGGCTGCCCGCGGCGGGCTGGGACACGTACGGGTCGCTGTTCGCGTCGAGCGTGCTGGCCTCGGCCGCCGCCCTCGCGCTGGGGCTGCTGGCGTCCGCGGCGGTGTCGGAGCCGGGGCAGGCGACGCTGATGCTGCCGCTGCTCTGCTTCCCCCAGGTGCTGTTCTCGGGCGCCTTCGTGCCGGTGCCCCGGATGACGGTGGCCGGGAAGGCGATCAGCTGGGCGATGACCAACCGCTGGGCGTTCGAGGCACTGGGCAGCGGGGTGGGACTGGAGTCGCTGTGGCGGGCGGGCCGCTCGCCGCTCGGTCCGCCGCTGCTGGCGTCGTACGGGGACTCGTTCGGGCATCCGGCGAGCCGCGGGTGGCTGGTCCTCGCGGGGTTCGCGCTGGTGTTCCTGGCCGGGACGTGGGTGATCCTGGTGCGCAAGTGCCGGGACGGGGCGGCGCGGAGCCGGACGGGGCGTTGATCCCCGGCGGGGTGATCCACCGTGCGGTGATCCACCGTGCGGTGGCGCGGCTCAGCAGCTCTCCCGGGCGGCCAGCCCGGCCGCCGTCGGCACCCGGTCCCGGTAGGTCTCCGTCACGAACGTCAGGAACGTCTCGACGTCCCCGGGCTGGGACGACACGCCCAGGGAGACCCGGACGGCGCCCGCCGACGGCAGCCCCAGCAGCTCCAGGTACTCGTCCAGGGAGGCGACCTGCGTGTCGGCAGCCGAGAGCAGCCGGGTCAGCGGCAGGTCGAAGGCCTCCTCTCCGGCGCCCGGATTGCAGAAGCAGCCCGTGCGCAGGGATATGCCGTGGGCGGCGCTGTCCCGCGTGACGACGCGTTCGTCGACGATCCGGCCGTCCGCGCCGAGCACGTTCAGCGCGACCGTGCCGCCGCGGTCCGCGTCGGCGCGCTCGGTGCCGTACACCCGGACCAGCGGGGAGCCGTCGCTGTGCCGCAACGCCCGTAATCCGGCGAGCAGTTGGGCGGTGAGGGCGGTGACGTGGGCGTGTATCCGGTCCATGCCGATGCCGTGGATCCAGGCGAGTCCGGCGGTCACGTCCGGCAGGGACAGGAAGTTGACCGTGCCGTCCTCGAAGGCGGCCTCGTCGGCGGCGAGGACGTGCCACTGGGCCCGGGCGCTGACGGCGTAGATGGTGCCGCCCGAGAACCAGGGGCGGCGCAGCTTGGCGAGGGCCTCGCGGCGGGCGATCAGACTGCCGATGCCGGTGGGGTGGCCGAAGACCTTGTACCAGCTGACGGCGGTGAAGTCCGGGTGGTGGCGGCTCAGGTCCAGGACGTTGGTCGGGGCGAAGGCCGCCGCGTCGAGCAGGACGTCGTAGCCGTGCGACCGGGCGGCTGCGATCCAGTCCAGCGAGTGCTGGACGCCGGTGAAGTTGCTCTGCGCCGGGTAGGCGAGCAGGCCGCCGGCGCCCCGGCGCGGGCCGGGCGGGGACAGGGCGGCCCGCAGTCGTCCCTCGTCGATGTGCAGACCCGGCACGTACACGGCGGTGGCGCCCCGCGCCCGCGCGTACTCCCTGAGGCCGTTGACCGAGTTGTGGTTGTCCAGCGACATGACGAGCCTGCTGTCGCGGGTGAAGGGGTACGCCTCACCGACCAGGCGCAGGGCGCCGGTCGCGTTCGGGGTGAAGATCACGGCGTACTCGTCGGGGTCGGCGTTGAAGTGGCGGAGCACCGCCTGCCGGGCCTCGGCCAGCAGGAACCCGGAGGCGCGGGAGGCCGGGCTCTCGGAGTGCGGGTTGCCGAACAGCCCGCCGGTGATCCGCCGGGCGCTGCCCATGACGAGGGAGCGCGGGGGAAGCCCGGCGCCGGTGTGGTCGAGGTAGGTGTGTCCGCCCTCGTCGAGGTAGCCGAACTCGCGCGCCCGCAACTCCGCGAAGCCGTCGGGCTCTTCCGCTCCCCCGGCGCTCGTACATCGGGCGGCGTCTGCCGTATCCATGAGAACTCCTTCGCATGAAACTTCGACAAAGGTAACCGCGTGCGAGCGGTTCACCGCGGCGCCACGACGCCGGGCTGCCCGCCAACTGCCGAACACGAGGCCGTAGTTGGCCGGGGCGGGGAAGGACGGCGGCACGTCCGCCTGCCACGGGCCCCGCGCCCTCTCACCCGCCGCCGTACCCACCGGGTTCGCCCTGTCCGTCGTCCGGGTCAGCCCCTCGGATCAGGAGGGACACGGAGGTCTTGGCACAGCCGGGAGCCCTCGCGCGTGGAGGCCGGACACACGGGCGCGGATACGCCCGTCACCCGGTTGGCCACTCGATGTGCACGGCACATTACACAGAGCCATTCTTGTTGAGGGCTCACTGCCACCCTCGGCAGCACCCCTCCCACGACGCGAGCGCCTTCACCAGCTGCCGCGCGAGCTGTTCAGGCATCGCGCGCATGTGCCGACCGCTGACCGCTCAAAGGCGCTCGAACCTGTCCTGGTGCGCACACCAGGACAGCCCATTTCATTCGCGACCCCGAAGGGAAATCCCCATGCGCGTCCGCATTCCCGGAATAGCAGGCACAGCGACTCTCGCTGCCGGCCTGGTGGCCCTGGCCGGACCTCCGGCCGGCGCCCAGCCCGACCCCGCCCCCTCGGCGCCACGGCTCGTCGACACCCGCACACCCTCGCTGCCGCTGCACCCTGCCGCACGTCCCGACGTACCGTCCACTGCCACGAAACGGGCGACGGTCAACGTTCTGACCTGCTCGGCAAGTGACCTGATCGCGGCGATCAACACGGTCAACCCAACCGGCGGTACGGTCAACCTCCTTCCGGGCTGCACCTACACCCTCACCGGCGCGGACAACGACAGCAACGGACTACCGGTCATCACCAGCGCGGTGACGGTCACCGGCTTCAACGACACCATCACCCGGTCGTCGGCGGCGCTCTTCCGTATCTTCGAGGTCGACGCCCCGGGGAATCTCACCCTCAACTCCCTCACCCTGAGCAACGGCCATGCATCCGGTGCCGGTGGCGCTGTCCTGGTCAACGGTGCCGGCTCCGCGCTCACGCTCAACGCCGCGAAGGTCACCAACAACACCGCCGGCTTCGAGGGCGGCGGCATCTTCTCCAACAGCGGCACCGTCAAGGTCAACAACAGCACCCTCAGCAGCAACACGGCGCCTCGGGGCGGCGGTCTGGAGGCCGACCGCGGCAGCCTCGTGTTCAACGGCGGCACGGTCACCGGCAACACCGCGACCAGCACCTTCGGCGGCGGCGTCGCCTCCCTCTTGAATACGACGACCTTCAACGCCACGCGCATCACGAACAACACCGGCGTCGTCGGCGGAGGCATTTCCGTTGCCGCGAACACGACCCTCAACAACACCCAGGTCACCGGCAACACCGCCACCGGCGCCACCGGCGCCGGCAACCTCGCCGGCGCCGGCATCTACAACGAAGACAGTCCTCTGGCCCTGAACCTCAGTCCGGTCAGCGACAACCACGCGACCGGAGCGGGCACCCGTGGCGGCGGTATCTACAACCGGTTCCCGGGCGCCGTGGCGACGCTGCTGAACTCCCGTGTGAGCTCCAACTCCGCCACCGACAACGCCGGCGGCATCTACAACACCGGCGGGACGGTGAACCTCGTTACGTCGAGCCAGGTCGTCAACAACACTCCCAACAACTGCGTAACCAGCTCGCCGGCGATTCCCGGCTGCCCCAACTGACCCACGCCCGACGAGTTGAACAGAAGGGTGTGAACGGCGGGGAGCGGGAAGGACGGTGACATGTCCACCTCCCACGCGCCTCGTGCGCTTTCGCTTACCGCTGCCGTTCTGACCGGGACGGTCGCCCTCTACATCGCCCTCGTCGCCTTCGGGAACATCACCGACTTCGGTACCAACCAGGCCTTCGTCCAGCATGTGCTGGCCATGGACACCACGTTCAAGGACGACGACCTGATGTGGCGGGCCATTACGAACAAGGGACTTGAGAACACCGCCTACGTCGCCATCATCGTGTGGGAGACGCTGGCCGCGCTCGTGCTGATCGCCGGGACCTGGCTCTGGGCCCGCCGTGACGACGCTCGCGCGCGGCGCGTCTCCACCTACGGCCTGCTGATGCTGGTGCTGCTCTTCGGCGCCGGGTTCATCGGGATCGGCGGCGAGTGGTTCTCCATGTGGCAGTCCAAGACCTGGAACGGCCTGGACGCGGCGACCCGGGTGCTGGTGCTCACCGGGATCGCGCTGGTCGTCGTCCAGTTGAGCCCCTCGGACCAGGAGGCCTGATCAGGAAGTCCGATCAGGAAGTCCGATCAGGAGGGATAGGGAGCCGCCTCGCGGCCCGCCCGGAGGACGGCCGTCCACCAGGACAGCTGGTCGAGAAGGGCCTTGGCGTAGCCGGCGACCTGGGGGTCCAGGGGGCGGCCGTCCCGCCACGCGGTGAAGTAGTTCGGGAAGGCCAGGCCGTCCCGGACGGTCACCGCGTGCAGCTCCGTGAGCACGTTCTCCAGGTGGAGCACGGCATGGCGGCCCCCGGCCGCGCCGCCGTAGCTGACGAACGCCACCGGCTTCGCCGCCCACTGGGTGAAGTGCCAGTCGATGGCCGCCTTCAGCGATGCCGGATAGCTGTGGTTGTACTCGGGGGTGACGACGACGAACGCGTCCGCCGCCGCCAGGGCTGCCGTCAGTCCGCTCATCCCCGACGGGCGGGGGTAGGCGTCGCCCGCGTGCTTCGGCGACTCGGCGGGCAACGTCAACGGGACGTCGTACGCCGCCAGATCCACCACCTCCACCTCGAAGCCGCCGTACGCGCCCGCCTGTTCGGCCACCCACCGCGCCACCACCGGGCCGAACCGGCCCTCCCGGACGCTTCCCACCAGGATCACCAGCCTGTGCGTTTCGTTGTTCATGGCCCTCAGCCTGCGAGCGCACCGGCGGCCCGGCCAGACCGTGCGCAGGCTGGCCCCGGCAAGGCCACGCTGCGGAACCCCGGTCCGCCTATCCTCGACCGTATGGGGACACCGCTGGGGGACTTCGTCCGGGCGAGGCGGGACAGCATCCAGCCGGAGGCGCTCGGGCTGCCCGAGCGCGGCCGCCGGCGTTCGCCGGGCCTGCGGCGGCTCGACCTCGCCGACCGGGCCGGTATCAGCGTCGAGTACCTGACCCGCATCGAGCAGGGCCGGGACCGCAATCCGTCGGTGGCCGTGGTCAACGCCCTCGCGGACGCTCTCAGCCTCGATCCCGCCGAGCGCACCCACCTCCGCTACCTCGCGAAGATCACCGGCGGCGAGTGCGTCGCGCACCCGCGGCCGGCGCCGCCGCGGCGCGAGGTGCGGTCCGCCGTCCTGGAGACCCTCCGTCTCCTCGAACCCGGCCTCGCCCTCGTCACCAACCGGCTCGGCGACATCCTCGCCCGCACGGGGTCGTACGAGGCGGTCATGGGCGGGACCGGGCTCCTGGACGCCGAGTTCCCCAACCTCACCCGGTACGTGTTCACCGATCCGCGGGCCCGTGAGCTCTTCGCCGACTGGGACACCGTCGCCGACGAGCAGGCCTTCGACCTCTGGCTGGGGCCCTCCGTGGAGAACAGCGAGTGGTTCACGGCGGAACTGGCGCCCGTCGCCGGGGCCGACTTCACCCGCCGCATGAACCGGCACGTGGTCCCGGCCCGCGGGGTGCTGCGGCTGCGGCACCCCGCGGGCACCGAACTGCGGCTGCGGCGCGAGACGCTCGACCTCACCGAGGACGCCCAGCAGCTGGTCGTCCTGCTCCCCGCCGACCAGGAGACGGCCGGGGCCGTCGAGCTGCTGCGCAGGCCACCGAGGCTCCGCGCCATCTCCTGACGGCTACTTGACCACCGTCACCCTGGTGTCCGGCTCCGTCCCGAACGTCCACAGGGCCGCGCCGTCCGCCTTGGGCATCCGGATGCCGCTGGTCTGCTTGCCGGCGGCGGGTGCCGGGGAGGAGCCGTCGACCGCGTTGGAGAAGGCGATCGACAGACCCGACTTGGACGCGAAGTAGAGAATGTGCTCGATCTGGACGCCGTCCGAGCCCGTCGTTGCCGACAGGGTCTTGGAGATCGTGTAGGTGCCGGGGTCCGGGCTGACGGTCCCCGGCCACACCGTGAACGTGCGGGTCGCCTTGCCGCTCGCGCCGACGGCCCACACCCGCTTGGCGCCGAGCGAGTAGACGATCCGGCGGCCGGTGCCGGAGGCCGCCGGCACGGCGGGGGCCTTCGCCTTGGCCGTCGGTGACGCGGAGGGGTGGGCGCCCGCCGACGCGCTCGCCGACGGGCGGACCGCCGCGGCCGTGGGGTGCGGCCCCTTGTCGGCCTGGAGGGCGAGGAAGACGACGGCAGCCGTCGCCCCGGCCGTCAGGCCGGAGACCCAGACCCAGGAGGGCAGCAGTCGGGCAGCCACGGGTACGCATCTCCTCCGTTATGAGGCCCCCCGCTCATTCGCACAGGGGTCGGATCATCGTACTGTGCGCTGCCCGCCCGCCCGACGGCTCAGTCCAGCACCGGCAGCAGCTCCGGCAGGTGCCCGTCGGAGGCCTCCGCCGCCCGCTGCCGTTCCTCCGGCACCTCGCCGTACAGCGTCGTACGCGGCCTCGCCGGACGCCCCGCCGCCTCCGCCACGGCGACCAGGTCGCGGACCGACTTGTACGAGCCGTACGACGACCCCGCCATCCGCGAGATGGTCTCCTCCATCAGCGTGCCACCGAGGTCGTTCGCACCCGAGCGGAGCATCTCCGCCGCACCCTCCGCGCCCAGTTTCACCCAGCTTGTCTGGATGTTGGGGATGTAGGGGTGCAGGAGGAGCCGGGCCATCGCCGTCACCGCCCGGTTGTCGCGCATCGTCGGGCCGGGGCGGGAGATGCCCGCCAGGTAGACGGGCGCGTTGGTGTGGATGAAGGGCAGCGTCACGAACTCCGTGAAGCCGCCCGTCCGCTGCTGGATGCCGGCCAGCGTGCGCAGGTGGCCCAGCCAGTGGCGGGGCTGGTCGACATGGCCGTACATCATGGTGGAGGAGGAGCGGATGCCCAGCTCGTGCGCGGTGGTGATGACCTCGATCCAGGTGGCGGCGGGCAGCTTGCCCTTGGTGAGGATCCAGCGGACCTCGTCGTCCAGGATCTCGGCGGCCGTGCCGGGGACGGTGTCCAGGCCGGCCTCCTTCGCCGCCGTCAGCCACTCCCGGATCGACAGGCCGGTGCGGGTCGCGCCGTTCACCACCTCCATCGGGGAGAAGGCGTGCACGTGCATGCCGGGGACGCGTTCCTTGACCGCCTTCGCGATGTCGAAGTACGCGGTGCCGGGCAGGTCGGGGTGGATGCCGCCCTGCATGCAGACCTCGACCGCGCCGACGTCCCACGCCTGCTGGGCCCGGTCGGCGACCTGGTCCAGGGAGAGGGTGTAGGCGTCCGCGTCCGTGCGGCGCTGCGCGAAGGCGCAGAAACGGCAGCCGGTGTAGCAGACGTTGGTGAAGTTGATGTTGCGGGTGACGATGTAGGTGACGTCGTCGCCGACCGCGGACTTCCGTACGTCGTCGGCGATCCCGGTCAGCGCGTCGAGGGCCGGGCCGTCCGCGTGGAACAGCGCGAGGGCCTCGGCGTCCGTCAGCTTCGTCGGGTCGTCGGCCGCGGTCGCCAGGGCCGCGCGCACGTCCGTGTCGATCCGCTCCGGCACCATCCCGGGGGCGGCCGCCTCCCGCAGCGCGCCCCAGTCGCCGTACACCTCGTCGAAGTCGTCGCGCCGGTCGGCCGTACGGCCCTCGGTGTCGATGGCGGTGTGGAGGTCCGTGCGGCCGGTCGCGACGAAGACCTCCTCGGGCTCCTGCCACGGGTGCCCCTCGACGACCGCGTCCGGCACCGCCAGGCCCGTCTCCGGGTCGGCCAGCGCGGCCACGTGCGGGCGCAGCCGCGGGTCCAGCCAGGGCTCGCCGCGCCGCACGAACTCCGGGTACACGCAGAGACGTTCCCGCAGCTCGAAGCCCGCCGCGGCCGACTTCCGCGCCAGCTCCTCGATCTGCGGCCAGGGCCGCTCGGGGTTGACGTGGTCGATGGTGAGCGGGGACACCCCGCCCCAGTCGTCGATACCGGCGCCGATCAGCCGCTCGTACTCGCTGTCGACGAGATTGGGCGGCGCCTGGATGTTGCCCGCCGGCCCCATCACCAGCCGCGCCACCGCGACGGCCGCCACCAGCTCGTCCAGCTCGGCGTCCGGCATGCCGCGCATCGCCGTGTCCGGCTTGGCGCGGAAGTTCTGGATGATCAGCTCCTGGACGCCGTGGTAGGAGCGGGCGACGCGGCGCAGCGCGAAGAGGGACTCGGCACGCTCCTCGTACGTCTCGCCGATGCCGATCAGGATCCCGGAGGTGAAGGGGACGGAGGAGCGCCCGGCGTCCTCCAACACCCGCAGCCGTACGGCAGGCTCCTTGTCGGGGGAGCCGTGGTGGGGGCCGCCGGGCTCGGACCACAGCCGGGTGGCGGTCGTCTCCAGCATCATGCCCATCGACGGGGCGACCGGCTTGAGCCGCTGGAAGTCGGTCCAGGACAGCACGCCGGGGTTGAGGTGCGGCAGCAGGCCGGTCTCCTCCAGGATCCGGACGGAGATGGCGCGGACGTAGGCGATCGTGTCGTCGTAACCGTGCGCGTCGAGCCACTCGCGCGCCTCGGGCCAGCGGTCCTCGGGCTTGTCGCCGAGGGTGATCAGGGCTTCCTTGCAGCCGAGGGCCGCGCCCTTGCGGGCGACGTCGAGGACCTCGTCCGGGGACATGAACATCCCGTGCCCGGCCCGGCGGAGCTTGCCGGGGACGGTGACGAACGTGCAGTAGTGGCACTTGTCGCGGCACAGGCGGGTGAGGGGGATGAAGACGCTCTTCGAGTACGTGATGACACCGGGCCGGCCGGCCTCCTCCAGACCGGCGTCACGGACCCGGGCGGCGGACCCGGCGAGGTCGTCGAGGGCCGCGCCGCGCGCCTGGAGCAGGACGGCGGCCTCGGAGACGTCGAGGGCGACGCCGTCCCGGGCGCGTTTGAGGGCGCGACGCATGGAGTTCTCGGTGGGGCCGGTTCCGGAGGTCGCGGAAGTCGTCATTCTTTGAGCATACGGAGGGACTCCGCCGGTTCAGCCGGGGCGGGGGTGGCCTCGGGGCTGCCGGTGCATTGCCGGGTGCGGGCGGAGGGTGGTTGCTCGCGCAGTTCCCCGCGCCCCTTCGGAGCGCGGCACCGCAGCGCGCCCCTCCAGGGGCGCGGGGAAG
>NZ_JBHXMA010000015.1:216086-223635 GCF_042721035.1 Streptomyces sp. NPDC058464 | reverse complement strand
GTCCTGGTGACGGCCGGGCCCCTTCTCGTGCGCGGTCAGCCCGCGGTGGCGGGTACCGGTGCCTGCTCGCCGAAGGCGAAGGTGCCCGTGATGGCGTCGAACAGGTCGTACAGCTGGTCGGCCACCGGGAGGTTGGGGCTGAAGCAGGTGATGATCAGCACCTTCGCGCTGCCGGGCACCGGCACCACGGTGTGCATCACCACCACCTTGTACGACACCCCGCCGCCGATCTCGCTCTCCTCGATACCGACGAGCCGTCCGACCGGCCCGATCCCCGGGAGCGTCTCCGTGGTGAACGTGCGGGTCGTACCCTCGCCCTTGCGGTCGCCGGAGGCGGAGAACTGCCTGGCCAGGCCCTGCGCGGAGAAGTCCTCGCCGGGCGGCGGCGTCAGGTTGAACACCATCAGGCCGGCCATCAGCAGGCCGTCCTCGTACATCGTCGTGGTGCCCGCGGCGTAGACGGCGCCACGCCGACGGGCCCCCTCCATGATCCGCCGCGCGTTGCGGAAGGCCTGGTTGACGGCGTCCCGGGTCGGCTTGTCCGGGGTCTGCCGCAGCATCTCGGCACGGCGCTCGGCCAGCGTGTCGCCGCCGAGGTCGTACTCCGTCCAGTTCTCCGGGACGGAGATCTCGAAGGTCTGCGAACCGTTGGTCATGGGACCGTGCTCCTTGGGTCGTCCGGCCGTCGCCGTCTCAGGACTGTTTTCCGTCGGTGTTCTGGAGCTGCGAGCCCATCTGTTCGTCGGCGTCAGCGAACGCCTTCACGATGGCCTCGCAGGCGTCCTGGAGGTCCTTGCTGTTCCGCTTCAACTGGGTGCGCCCGTCGCCCCACTTCTTGTCGAAGTGGGAGCCGGCGTCCACCAGGGGCCGGCCCACGGCGTCGGCGTCGAAGCCCGTGGACCTGGTCTCGATGAGCTCGGTCACCCGGCGCAGCAGCGTGCCCAGGCGCTCCACCTCGTCTCCGGGCATGTCGATCTCGGCCATGGGGCTCCTCTCCGGGGGCGGTGTCGGGCGGGCGTGTCGTGCCTCGCTCCAGGAACGCCCCGATGGCCGGGGCGGTTCAACGCGAGCGCGTGGCAGAGACGCGTGCCTCAGGCGCCGTTGCGTACGAGCTTGCCGTCCGCCCCTACCGCGAACCACTGCCCGTCCAGGCCCTGCCCGTTGACGTCACCGGGTGCCGCGTCGCCGACGTAGTAGTAGAGCGGCCAGCCGCCGTACGTCGTCTGCACGGCCCCGCCCGACTTCCGGGCCTCCCGGATCAGCGAGGCCCGGACGCCCTTGCCGGCGGTCGCCTTCGCGTCGCCGGTCAGCGCGGGCCACACGGCGATGCACTTGGCGTCGCAGTTGCTCGCGCCGTCCTTGTCCTCGGTGAAGGCGTACAGGGTGCGGCCCTCGCCGTCGACGAGGATGGACCCCAGACCGGAGTCCTTGACGGCGATGGCCTCGCTCTTCCCGGCCTCCTTCGCGGTGCCGTCGGTGTCCTTGCCGCCGCCGCAGGCGGCGAGCGCCAGAGCCAGCGGTATCGCGATCAGAGCCGTTCGTGCGCGCATGGTGGTGACCTCTCTCAGCAGTGAATCGGAAGGGGTCGCGTCCCCGCGTCCCACACGTGCCGAGCGGGTTTCCGGTTCAGTTTTCCCCCACGGTTGCGACCGCGGTTCCGAGTACATCTCCGACCGCGGTTCCGAGGACATCTCCGACCGCGGTTCTGAATTGAACCGCCCTCGGCGCCCACCCGTGATTCGGGCATCACATCGGACCGAATTCCCGGACGGACGGAGAAAAGGAAATGCGCAAGCTGTCTCTCACGGTGGCGGCCGCCGTGCTCGCCACCGGTCTGGGCGCCACTTCCCCGGCGCTCGCCCACGGCGGCCACGGCACCGACTCGGCCGCGTCGGCCACCGCCGTCCCGGCGACCGAGCCCGCCGTCTCCCTCATAGCCCAGCTCTCGGGGGACCAGGAGATCCCGGTCAAGGGCGGCCCCGCGGTGGGCGATCCGGACGGCAGGGCGGTAGCCCTGGTCAAGGTCAAGGGCGACCGGATCACCTTCGCCCTGTCCTGGAACGGCATCGACCGTCCGACGCTGGGCCACATCCACCAGGGCGCCGCCGGCACCAACGGCGACGTGAAGGTCGGCCTGTTCACCACCCAGATGCCGTCCACCGTGCAGTCCGCGGCCGGCCAGACCTCGGTGACCGACGCCGCGCTCGCCCGTCAACTCCGCACCGACCCGGGCGACTTCTACGTGAACCTGCACACCAAGGAGTTCCCCGGCGGCGCCGTGCGCGGCCAGCTGCGGCCGCTCGCCAAGCCCGTCAACCCGCTGAGCATCATCCGGGGCGGCAAGCTGCGCGCGCTCGCCGACGGCAGCCAGGAGGTGCCGACCGCGGACCCCAGGCGGGTCGGTGACCCGGACGGCCACGCCGTCACCTTCCTGTACCCGGGTGCCGGGGGACAGGTCGGCTACTCGCTGGCCTGGGTGAACATCGGCGCCCCGCTGGCCGGCCACATCCACCAGGGCACGCTCGGCCACAACGGCGACGTGAAGATCCCGCTGTTCGTCACCCCGGTCCCGCAGCACATCTTCGCCATCTCCGGCACGGTCGGCGTCCAGGACCCCTCGGTGCTCGCGCAGATCAAGAAGAACCCGACGGGCTTCTACTCCAACCTGCACACCAGCGAGTTCCCGGACGGAGCGGTCCGCGGCCAGCTCTTCAACTGACCCGTGGTTCAGCCGAGTCGGGCTCGCCAACTGACCCGTCGTTCAACAACCGGCCATGGTTCGGCGAAGCTGGGTAGAGATTTCGTCATAGTCCAAGCCTGAACTTGAATTGGTCTGGACAACACTGTCACTCTGCTCGCGTGTGGATCCGACTCTTCCGCCTGAGAGCCCGTCTACTCCGAATCCTCGTCCCCGCAGCGGTCGGCGTCTCAGCCGTCATCGGGGCCGGCGTCATCGCCGCCGGCCGGCCCGCCGTGGCCCTGGGCGCACCCGCCGCCGACCGCTACGTGGACATCGCCTCGGTCCCGCGGGCCGTACTGCCTGCCATCGGACCGGACGCCGCCACCGGCACCTACACGGAGGACTGCGGCCGCAATCTCGACGCCCACCGCAACGCCGACAACCTCGTGGTCTCGCCGGGTGTCACGGGCTCGGCCCACCACATCCACGACTACGTGGGCAACGTGTCGACCAACGCCATGTCCAGCAACACCGAACTGGCCGCGGCCCGCACCACCTGCGTCGGCGGCGACCGTTCCACGTACTACTGGCCCGTACTGCGCCGGCTGGACCGCATGGGCACCGACATGCACGCGGTCGGCGGCGGTCTGGACGACAACATGGGCCAGATCCTGACGCCGTCCTCGGTCGTGATCGAGTACCGCGGCAACCCGGTGAGCAAGGTCGTCGCCATGCCCCGGTTCCTGCGTCTGGTCACCGGCGACCCGGTCGCGCTCTACACGGGCGGCGCCAACGTCCATGCGCAGTGGGGCTGTTCGGGCTACCAGGACCGCTTCACCACCAAGTACGCGGTGTGTCCCGAGGGCAGCGGACCGACCCGCACCCTGGACTTCCCCAGCTGCTGGGACGGCCTGTCCACCGACAGCCCCGACCATCGTACGCACGCCGTGTTCCCGACGGCCGACGGCGTCTGCCCGCACGCCACCTTCGCCATCCCGCAGTTGCGCATCACGCTCACCTACGCGGTGCCGGCCGGCGTCCGCTACGCCGTGGACTCCTTCCCGGAGGAGAAGCGCGACCCGAGTACCGACCACGGCATGTTCATCGGCGTCATGACCGACCGTCAGATGGGCGCGCTGGTCAACTGCCTCAACGAGGGCAGGCACTGCCGAGCGGCCTGACCCGGGCCGACGAGACCCGTGGAAAAAGTCCGAACCAGATCGAACCGGCTCCGGCTGCCATCCGTGTGTGACGCGTCAGCCCAGGAGAGGACGGGAGAAAGTGGATGGCGGCGCTGTGGTCCCGCGCGCGGGACAAGCAGAGAACGAGCGACGAGGTGCTCATCCGGTCCTTGTACGAGGAGCACGGCAGAGCCCTTCTCGCCTACGCCCAGCGGCTCACGAACGACCACGCCGCCGCTGAGGACGTGGTCCAGGAGACCCTGATCCGCGCCTGGAAGAACCAGGAGTCACTGCTCAACGGCAAGGGATCGGTGCGTGGCTGGCTGCTGACGGTGGCCCGGAACATCATCACCGACCGCTACCGCGCCAAGGCCGTGCGGCCGACCGAGGTCGCCGAGTCCGTGGCCACCACCCCGGTGGAGAAGGACCACGCGGACGGCGTGGTGGACTCGATGCTCGTGATGGAGGCCCTCGACCGGCTCTCCCCGGACCACCGGGACGTGCTCAACGAGATCTACTTCCAGGGCCGCAGCGTCGCCGAGGCCGCCGAGTCTCTCGGAATACCTCCCGGTACGGTCAAATCCCGATCACACTATGCCCTGAGACAACTGAGGGACCTGTACAAGGACAGACCCACGACAGCGAAGCTCGTCGCGCTGAAGGAGGTGGCGGCATGAGCATCAAGGAACACGACAGCGCACTGCTCGGCGCCTACGTCCTCGGCACGCTCGACGAGCAGGAGGTGCGCGCCGTCGACGAACACGTCGCCTCGTGCGACAGATGCCGCGAAGAACTGGACGGATTGCGGGAGATGGAGTCGGCACTCGGCGAAGTGCCACCCGAGGCGTTCCTCGACGGTCCGCCGGAGGGCGGCGATCTGCTGCTCCAGCGCACGCTGCGGCAGGTGCGCAACGAACGTGACGGCGAGGTCCGCCGGCGTGGCACCGTCCTTGCCGCGGTGGCCGCGGTCGCGGCGGCGGCCGTCCTCGGCGGCGGGGTACTGATCGGAAAGAGCATGGGCGGGACCACCGGCGAGGTCGCGGACCCTCCGCAGTCCTCGATCTCGGCACCTGCCACCCTGCCCCCGGCCGGCACCAGGATGGCCTCGGGCACCAGCACCGCGACCGGCAGCCGGATGACGGTCCGGGTGACCCCGGCCACCTCCTGGGTCCGGGTGAACGCCTCGGTGGCCGGCATCCCGGTGGGCGAGCACTGCCGCCTCATCGTCGAGCGCAAGGACGGCCGCCGGGAGATCGCGGGCAGCTGGGTCGTCGCCGACGAGGACAAGGGCGCCAACCTCGACGGCTCGGCGGACGTCCCGATCGACGACGTGGCCAAGATCGTGGTCGAGAACACCAAGGGCAAGGAATACGTGTCCCTGAAGGTCTGACACGCCGTCCCCCCCGGCACCACCTGCTCACCCGGCGGTACGGCCGCGCACTCACCCCGCGCGACCGTACCGCCGGCCTTCGTATGTCCTGACATCTACCGGCTCCTTCAGGCTTTCGCGGGCCGGAGAGGCTCGGACGCGCCCCGTCAGGGGCGCGGGGAACGGCGCGGTCAACCCCCACCGGCCTGCCCGCCGAGTGACAACCTCGGCCCGCCCCCCCGATGTCACCCGACTCACACCTGAAAGCGACCCGTCGGCGCCAACACCCTCCGCTTGCGCCCCCGCACCGCGAACCCCAGCGCGAGGTCGGCCGCCCGCCCCACCCCGTCGCCCTCCGCACGCACCGCCCGCCCGAGAACCCGCGCCGCCTCCACCACCCGGCGTTCCCCCAACCGCTCCAGCGCGGCCCGCACTTCGGCTGCGTCCAGGCGGTGCCGCGGCAGATGCAGCCCCACCCCCCGCCGCCGCACCAGCTCGCCCCACATCGGCTGGTCGAGCGTCCCGGACACCACGAGCGAGGGCACCCCGGCCCGGACCACGGACCCGGTGGTCCCGGAGCCGCCGTGGTGCACGGCGAGCCGGCAGCGGGGGAGCAGCGCGGTGAGGTCCGCGCCCTCCAGCACCCGGACCCGCGTCGGGTCACCGACCGCGTCGGCGGGCAGCACGGCCCAGCCGGCGGTCACCACCGCGCGCAGCCCCAGCTCCCCGGTGGCCCGCTCGACGGTGGCGAGAACGGCCGCGGGATCGGCCGGCGGCGTGCTCCCGAAGCCGAAGTAGACCGGGGCCTCCCCGGCGTCCAGCCAGCTCTCCAGCCCGGCGTCCAGGCCGTGTTCGGCCGCCGCCGCCCGGTCCTCGCCGGTCAGTTCCAGCCACCCTGCGAACGGGCGGTACGCGGGCCACTCGATGCCCGGCACCAGCAGCCCGCTGTAGCCCTGGATCTCCAGCGCGCCCAGCATCCGGGCCCGCAGCGGGGAGGAGAGGTCCGTGGGAGCCAGTCCGAAGGCCTCGCGGAGCCTGTTGACGCCGTCCCGGCGCACCTGCCAGGAGGCGCGCTCGTAGTCGAGGTGCGTCTTCCGGTTGGCGCCGGGTCCGGCGCTCGCCCGGCTGGTCACGAACGGGCTCGGCACCGCGTCGTTGGCCCGCACGGGGAACAGGTGCAGCAGGGCCAGCGGGATCCGGCGGGCCTCGGCGATCAGCACCGCGACGTCCTCGGTCAGCGAGCCGGAGACGATGAGGTCGGCGCCCTCGCAGGTCCGGTACAGGGTGCGGGCGATGTCGGCGGTGTGGGCCGCCATCACCGTGCGCAGCCCCGCGAGGAACTCCGTGCTGTCGCCGGAGGTGGCCCAGCTCCGGTCAGGTGCCGGGGAAGTCAGGAACTCCCGCCAGTCCACCGGCAGTTCCACCGGATGCAGGCCGGCGGCCCGCACCATGCCGGTGAACCCGGCCGGGACCGCCAGCACGGGAGTGTGCCCGCGCCGGACGAACTCCCGGCCGAGGGCCACCAGCGGCTGGACGTCGCCTCGGGTGCCGTGGGTCATCAGGACGATACGCAGAGCCTTCATGATGCGGTCACCTTCCGTGGATTCCCCCGTCACGGGAGCGTGGCCACAACACGACGGGCGGCCGGGTGCGGTTCGGCTCTTCCGCAGTGGGACAAACCACAGCGACCGGCGGGAACCGGATCCGCACATGGCGCGCAGAGGCCCTCGCAAACCTCTGTCGGGTAATCGTCACGCCCTGTTTACGCGTGTCAAATTTAACGGCGAAAGATAAGTCCTGAAAATTGACGGGTGTATGTCTGAAAAACCGTCGAGGCTTGCCCGGGTGTACCCCGAAGGGCTCATCTCATTTCTTGGGAAACGCACAGGAAAGATTGCGTCGAATACTCGCCGACTGTGCGCCCAATGTCCGAAATGCCAATAAAAGGCCAGGTCAAAGTGGTGGAGGTGATGGTTCCGGTCGACATTGACAATGGACTGGACCACCCGTACGTTCTTGAGTGTGCAACAACGCCTGGCTGGTCATTCGCCGGCGTGATCGGTCTTTTGGCGTACCCCTGTTCCCCCATTGCAGGACGGCCCAATGACGTTCGTCATCGCACAGCGAAATTCGCTGCTCTCCGGTCTTCGGGATCTCTACGAAAAAGATCAGGACCGGCTTCTCTTCACCTTTGTCGACGACCACGGCGAGTTCCGAGACCCTCCGGGCCACCGAACAACCCCCAGCCAGGCTATTATAAAAAAAAAACAGCCCACCACACACCCAAAAAACAAGTTATACCACAAAAGAATTAAAAAA
>NZ_JBHXMA010000015.1:0-216076 GCF_042721035.1 Streptomyces sp. NPDC058464 | reverse complement strand
TGGGTGTTCTACGTGGTTTTGTTTTTTAATAATTATTTTTTGTGCGCCGTATTCTCAGCACTTTGGGTGACGACAGGGGGTGTCGGCCTCCCCCTCCGGGCCTCGGAACTCGCCGAAGCGGTCGACGACGTCGCCCGCTCCCTGTCCTTATGGGGACTGGCCCCCGGAGACCGGGCGGTGCTGGTCTATCCGCCCTCGCTCGACTTCGTGAAGGCCTTCATGGGCTGCCTCGCGGCCGGCGTGCTGCCCGTGCCCGTCTACCCCCCGAACCCCTTCCGGCTCAGCCGGGATCTGGCCGGCTTCACCGCGATCGCCGAGAGCTCCGGTGCCAAGGCCGCCCTCACCAACGGCCTCTTCGACCGCACCCGCCGGACCGCCTCGGTCGGCCGCCTGCTCGGCCGCTCCGAGCAGGCCTGGCCCGGCATCCCCTGGTACCGCACCGACCGCCGCCCCGCCCGCCGGAACCGCGCCGCCTGCGACCCCGACGCCTGGTACCGGCCCGCCGACCCGGGCGAGACCGCCTTCCTCCAGTACACCTCCGGCTCCACCGGCACCCCCAAGGGCGTGATGGTCACCCACGGCAACCTCGTCCACGAGATCGCCGCCAACGTCACCGACCTGCGTCTCGACGACGACACCAGGGGCGTGTTCTGGCTCCCCCAGTACCACGACATGGGCCTGATCAACGTCATCCTCAGCACCGCCGTCGGCAACTCGGCGACCCACATCCTGTCGCCGCTCACCTTCCTCCAGCGGCCCTGGATCTGGCTCGACGTCATGTCCCGGGTCCGCGCCACGATCACCTCGGCGCCGAACTTCGCCTACGAACTGGCGGTCCGGAAGACCACCCCCGAGATGCGCGCCGGCTGGGACCTCTCCGCCCTGGAGATGGCCGTCACCGCAGCCGAGCCGATCCGCACCCGCACCGTCCGCGCCTTCCTCGACGCCTTCGCCGTCACCGGGATCCGTCCCGACGTCTTCTACGGCGCCTACGGCCTGGCCGAGAACACGGCGAGCGTCACCAACCGCGGCCAGGGCGTGCTGCGGCTCGACAAACAGGCCCTCGCCCGGGGCGACGTGGTTCCAGTCGAGAGCGGTATGGTCCCGGTCGAGGGCGACGTGGTCCCCGTCGAGGAGAGTCCGTACGACCCCGGGCGGTCCGTCGAGTACTACGGCTGCGGCTTCTCCAGCAAGCCGGGGGACCGGATCCGGATCGTCGACCCCGAGACCGGCGCCCCCTGCCCGCCCGCGCGGGTCGGCGAGATCTGGGTGCGGTCCTCGACCACCGCCGCCGGTTACTGGAACCGGCCCGAGGCGACCCGCGAGACCTTCCACGCCACCGTCACCGGCGACGACGACCCGACCGGGTACCTGCGCACCGGCGACCTCGGCTTCCTGTGCGAAGGCCAGCTGTTCATGACCGGCCGGATCAAGGACCTCATCATCATCCGGGGCCGCAACGTCTACCCCTCCGACATAGAGGACAGCGTCCGGGAGTGCCATCCGGACGTGCGTCCCGGCGGCGTCGTGGCCTTCGCCCTCGCCCCGGACGAGACCTTCCCCGGGGACGTCCCCGGCGACGGCGTCACCGAACGCCTCGTCGTGTTCGCCGAGACCGGCCGCAAGCGGATCGACGCCGACCTCGCCGCCGAGATCTGCGCCACCGTCCGCAAGTTCGTGTACGCCGACCACCAACTCGACTGCCACACCGTCGTGCTGGGCCGCCCCGGCCTGGTCCGCAAGACCACCAGCGGCAAGGTACGCCGCCGGGTGTGCAAGGCGGCCCTGCTGAGCGGCGAGATCGACCGCGAGACCGGCACCCTCCTGGTGTCGGTACAGGAGGCCGGCACCGCCGGCCGGCCCACCGAGGAACCCTCATGAACCCCGAGCGCGGCCTGGTCCTCGCGACCGGCCCCCACGACCCGCGCCTGTACGACGTCGACGACGACTTCCGGCGCGTCCTGATCGACCTGTCCGCGCTCACCGTGGCCTCCGCCGGCCGCCGCGACCGCTTCTTCCACGCCACGTCGACCGCGGCCCGCGGCACCCTCACCGTGCTCGACGCCCCCCGCCTGCCCGCCCACGGCTTCCTCCGTCCCGGCCGCCGCTTCCCGGTACTCGCCCGCTACAGCAACTCCGTCGGCACCGACGACGTGAAGCCGACCGTCCGGGGCCTCACCCTCCGCCTCCTGGAGGACGGCACCGGCCACACCGGACTCCTCGACCTCACCTTCAACACCGGCCCCACCTTCTTCGCCTCCACCGCCGAGATCTTCCGCCGCACCTTCGGCACCCCCGAGGAACGCGCCGCCGTCATCGGCGAGCGGCCCGCGGTCCGCTCGGTCATCTGGAACAACATCCGCACGGCTCAGTGCTATGTCACATACGACTTCTACTCCCAGGTGCCGCAGGGCTTCGTCGCCGCGGACGGCCGTCAGTGGCTCATCCGCTTCCGGGTGCACCCGGTCCAGGAGCCCCTGGCGCGGGGCGACTTCGACCACGGCGACCTGTGGTGGCCGCCGGACGCCCCGAACGAGATCCCCCGCCCGGCCGGCGACACCCGCGAACCCGCCCTCCTTCGTGACGAGCTGCAGACGCGCCTGCGCACCACCGGCGTCCGCAACGTCGTCCAGGCCCAGCTCCACCCCCTGGACGGCGACCCCGGCACCACGGAGACCGCCCTCGACCCGGCCCGCGCCTGGCCCGAGGACCGCTGCCCCTGGTTCGACCTCGCCGACCTGCGCCTGGACACCCCCGCCGACGCCGAGGACGTCGACCGGACCGCCTTCGACCCCGCCCTGGCCCCGCCCGACCTGGGCATCGCCCTCGCCCGCTCCCCGCACACCACCGCCTCCCTGAACCACCTGCGCGCGCTGGTCTACCGGGCCGCCTCCCACGCCCGCCGCGGCGAACCACAACCACCTGAGCTGGCAGCGCTGTTGAGGCCTGTCCGGCCGAACCCCACGGGCCCCCGCCGGGTCGTGGTGGTGGGCGCCGGACCGAGCGGCCTGACCGTCGCCCGCGAACTGGAGCGGGCCGGACACCGGGTCACCGTCCTGGAGGCCGCCGACGCGGTGGCCGGAAAGTGCGAGAGCGTGGCGATCGACGGCCACGCCTACGACCTCGGCGGCCACATCTGCACCAACCGGTACGAGCGGGTCGCCGAACTCGTCACAGAACTGGGCGTGGCCACCGAACCGACCACGCCCTACCGGATCCTCGACGTCCCCAGCGCCACGACCACCCCGCAGGACACCTCCTTCTTCCGCAGGGACACCTTCCGCCGCTACCAGGCGCTGCGCGCCCGCGAGTTCCCGCACATCGGCGAACCCGGCCTCGCGCACTCCGCGAAGGCCCTCGCCGCCCCCGTGCGGGAGTGGCTCGCCGAACACGGTCTGGAAGCCATGGCCGCGTCCTTCGGCACCGGCTGCACGGCGGCCGGCTACGGCTACCTCGACGACGACCTGCCCGCCCTCTACTTCGTCAAGTACGCCGAGATGACCGGGCTGCTCGGCAACAAGCCCGAACTCCTCGGCCACCCGGGCGCGTTCACCGTCAAGGGCGGCTTCGCCACCCTGTGGCGGCGGGCCGCCGAGGAACTGCGGGACCTGCGGCTCGGGGCGCGCGTCGAGTCCGTCCAACGGCATCCGGGCGGTGTACGGGTGTGCACGGCAACGGAGTCGATCGAGGCGGACGACCTGGTGCTCACCGTCTCCCTGGACCGGGCCCTGCCGTTCCTGGACGCCACCGACGAGGAGCGCGCGCTCGCCGCCCGGATCCGGGACCGCGCGTACCACACCACCGTCGCCACCGCCTCCGGCCTGCCCGACGCAGCCTTCCACTTCCTGAAACAGCACAACGACAGCCGTGCCGCCACCGGCCACTGCGTCGCCTACCACCACCGCCACGAGGACAGCGACATCCGCACCTTCTACTCCTACGGCCGCCCCGACGACGTAGCCGCACTGCTGCGCGAGGACGTCGCGGCCCTGGGCGGCCGCCTGGAGGAGGTGCACCTGCGGCGTGCGTGGGCGTTCATGCCGTACTTCGGTACCGACGACCTGCGGGACGGCGCCCTGGACCGCCTGGAGGCGCTGCAGGGCCGTCACCACACCTACTACGCGGGCGGCCTGCCCTCCTTCGAACTGGTCGAGTGCGTGGTCGCCCAGGCCCAGGAGCTGGCCCGCCGGCACTTCGCGGCCCCGGCCCGCACCCGCACCGCCCCCGACAGCGCCGCGACCGCCGCCGAGTCCGCCGCCGGGCCGTCCGTGACCGCCGTACGCGACTGGCTGGTCACCCACATCGCAGCCGAACTTCGAGTGAGCGCAGCCGAGTTGGACGCCAGTCGGCCGCTGGAGGAGTACGCCCTGGCATCGCTGTCCGTGGCGGCCCTGCAGGCCCGGCTCTCCGACTGGCTGGGCTACCGCATCCCGCACACCCTCTTCCTGGAGGTTCCCACCATCGACGCCGCGGCCCGGTTCCTCGCGGAACCCGAACCCCACACAGCGGACGACATCCCGCCCGCCACCCACCTCGTCCCCCTCAACACCCCCCGGCCCTTCTTCTGCGTCGGCGGACTCGGCGGCTCCTCGCTCTACCTGACCTCGCTGGCCCGCGCGCTCGGCGACGGCCGTGCCTGCCACGCCTTCGAGATCCCGGGCCTGGACGGCAAGGAGGAGCCCCTGGACGACATGGAGGAACTCGCGGCCCTCTTCGCCGACGAGATCCAGCGCGTCCAGCCGCACGGCCCGTACCTCCTCGGCGGGCACTCCTTCGGCGGGATGGTCGCCTACGAAGCGGCCCGGCTGCTGCGCGAACGCGGCGAGCCGGTCCACCGGGTCGTCCTCTACGACACCTACGTCCCGCTGCCCGGCCGGGGCGCCCCCGCCGACGACGACCTGCGGGCCGTCGAGGAACTCCTCGCCCTGCGGCACATGGTCTGCCTCGCCCTGGACACCTGCGGATGCGGCGTCGACCGGTCCCGGCCGCTCGGCGACCAGGGCGCGCGGATCGCCCGCGCACTCGGCGCCCGCGACCCGGAGACGTACGAGTCGCACCTCGTCAACCTGGTCGCCACCTACCAGGCCGGCCTGCGCGCCTTCGCCCTGTACGAGCCCGGGCCCTCGGACCTCTCGGTGGTCCTGGTGAAACCGGAGGCCGGATTCGCCCCGCTGGCCCGGGAGGACCACCGCGTCCCGATGCACTTCGAGGCGCCGAACGGCTGGGACACCGTCGAACTCGGCGACCTGAGCGTCATCACGGTCACCGGCAACCACTTCACCCTCTTCATGCGCCCGCACCTGGCGGCCGTCGCCGAGGCCACCCGGATCGGTCTGGGGCGGGCCGGATGAGCACGGGACAGCGGACGGCCACCGTCCTCCACTACGACCCGAGCGACCCCGCCGTCCAGGCCGACCCGTATCCGCTCTACCGCGCCCTGCGCGAGACCGATCCCCTGCACTGGAACCCACCGGGCTTCTGGTTCCTCACCCGCCACCGGGACGTGCACGCACTGCTGCGCGATCCCCGGCTCGGCGCGGACGACGGGACCGGCGGTGGGGCGGAGGAGAGCGGGAGAACGGGCGGGGCGCAGACCGAGCGGATGGCCGGCGGCGACACCCCCTCCATGATCCTCATGGACCCGCCCGGCCACACCAGGCTGCGCGCGCTGGTCAACAAGGTCTTCACCCCGCGTTCCATCGCCCACCTCCACGGTCGGATCGAGCGGATCACCGACCGGCTCCTCGACCGGTGGGCGCCGGGGGAGGAGGGCGACTTCGTCGCGGACTTCGCCTATCCGCTGCCCCTGGAGGTCATCTGCGAGATGCTCGGCGTGCCCGAGGACGACCGCGACGACGTCCGGGACTGGTCGGAGGACATGGCCCACCTCGTCGACCCCGTCGTCACCCCGCAGACGGTGGCGAGGGGACTGCGCGGGCGGCGGCGGATCGTGGAGTACTTCAGCGGCCTGGCCGCCGAGCGCCGGCGCGCCCCGGGCGACGACATCCTCAGCGGGCTGATCCGCGCCGAGGCCGAGGGCGACCGACTGACCTCCGACGAACTGCTCTCCACCGCCGCCCTCCTGGTGGTCGCCGGACACGAGACCACCGCCAACATGATCGCCAACGGCATGCTCGCGCTGCTGCGCCACCCCGGCCAGCTGGAGTTGCTGCGGTCCTCCTCCGGGACCGCCCTGGTGCCGTCGGCGGTCGAGGAGATGCTGCGCTACGACGGCCCCGCCCAGGCCGTGGGCAGGCGTGCGCTGACCGAACTGGAAGTACACGGGGTACGGGTGCCGCGCGGCAGCCGCCTGGTGCTGAGCCTGGGCGCGGCGAACCGGGACCCGGAGAGGTTCCCGGACCCGGACCGGTTCGACGTCACGCGCCGGGACAACCGGCATCTGGCGCTGAGCGGCGGCGCGCACTTCTGCGTCGGCGCACCGCTCGCCCGTATGGAAGCGACCATCGCCTTCACCGCCCTGCTGCGCCGCCACCGACGCCCCGAACTCGCCGCAGAGCCCCGCTGGCGTCGGCGCACGGGCCTGCGTGGCATGCGTGAACTGCGCGTCCGGGTCTGAGCCGTGACCGGGAGAAGGGCCGCCGACGGCAGACTGACGCCGGCCCAGAACGCCCACCACGCGGACCGGGGGCGGAAATCGTGCCCTTCCGACCGAACCGATCTCGTGTTCCGGCCGTGTCGACAGCGGGACCCGCATCGGGCGGTGCCCCGGTGATCACGATGTCCGTGACCCACGCATCGAGGTACGTCCCGTTCGAGCGGGCAGAGACCGGCAGCGCCGCCGGGAGCGCTGTCCGGCGCACCATGCGTTCGTGAGGAGTCGACATGGCACAACCTCTGCCCCGGACCGAGTGGCCGTTCAGCCCGGTCAACGTCACGAGGCCGGCCACCGTCCGGGACGTCCGGACCACCGCCCCCGCCGCTCGGCGGGCGGCGCCGTCCCCCGGCGTACCGGCCGACGGCATCGTCCCGGGCGCCGAAGCCGCAGTCGTGGTCGGTATAGCCGACCACGAGGTCCTGGTACGCGGCGGCATCCGGGCGGCGCTCGAACGGGCCCACGGAATCAACGTCGTCGCGGACACGGGTGACGCGGGCGCCGTGATCGAGATGACACTGCGCCACCAGCTCGGCGTGCTGCTCATCGACAGCGGCATGGCGGGCACGCACGGGGCCCGGGTCACGCGCGCCGTGCGCCGGCTCTCCCCTTCGACGGCCGTGGTGGTGCTCGCGTCCTCGCCCGGCGGCAGCCACCTCGACCGCATCCTGCGGGCCGGAGTCGCAGGCTGCCTGCTCAAGAGCGGCAACCCGCAGGACCTGGTCGCAGCGGTACGGGTGGCGGCGACGGGCGGAGCGGTCCTGTACCCGGAGGCCGCCAAGCGCGTCCTCGACAGCGTCGCCCGAATCGACACCGAGCGGGTCGAGCGGGCGCGTGAACTCATCCGTGGCCTCACCCACCGGGAGTGCGAGGTCCTGGCGCTGGTGGCCCAGGGGATGGCGAACAGTGAGATCGGACGCGCGCTGCACCTGAGCGAAGGGGGCGTGAAGGCTCACATCAGCCGTCTGCTGACCAAGCTCGACTGCGGGAACCGGGTGCGTGCCGCTCTCATCGCCCAGGACGCCGGACTCACCCAGGGCCTCGCGGCCGACCCGGTCTGCCCATGAGCCATGCGGCTCCATCCCCGTCAAGCCCGGTCTTCCGGCGCGGGCGGCGCACTCCCGAGCGGACCGGCCGGCCAGTCCAGCCATTCCAGGACCGCGTCTCCCATGACCCATCGGAGGTCGGCCGTGCTCAGGAACGGCAGGGCGTCGGTGAACAGCTCGATGTTCTCGCGGTAGGGGCACGGCAGGCGGGTCCAGTCGCTGCCCCAGAACACCCGGCGCGGGCCGAACGCGTCGAACACCCGCTCCAAGGGCGCGTGGAGGTCGCGGAACGGGAACGGCAGCCGGGAATGGCAGGGCACCGCCGTCGCCTTGACCGCGACCCGCGGATGCCGCGCGAGCGCGATCAGGTCCGTCAGGTGTGCGAACGCCTCGGGGGCTTTGGCGTCCACCGGCACGGCCAGATGGTCGACGACCAGGCGCAGGTCCGGGAAGCGCCGGGCGACCTCGCCCAGCGCGGTGCTCATGCCGGGCGCGTAGACCATGACCGGCAGCGCGGCGGCGTTCGCGGCGGTCCAGAACCAGTCCAGGTCGCCGGCCCGGAACCGGGTCCGCCACGGGTCGCGGTGCAGCGTGAGGCGGATGCCCAGACTGCCCGGGCGGTCCCGCCAGCGGGCCAGCGCCGCCGCGTTCGCGGGGCCGGTCAGTGGGATCCGGCCCATCACCGCCAGCCGGTCGGGATGCCGCTCCGCGGCCGCCCAGGCCAGATCGTTGCGGTCGCCTTCCCAGGACGGCGGCACGAGAACCGCACGGTGGATCCCGGCGGCGTCCAGCACCGCGAGGGTCTCGCGTACCGTGACCGGAGTGGCGCGGTGGGCGGCCGCCGCACCACCGGCCGGCCACGGCCGGGTTGGTGTGTCGGCGCCCCAGATGTGGACCTGCGCGTCGACCAGCCTCATACCGGTGCGGGCACGCAGCGCTGCGGTGACAGGTCGCTGATGTACTTCGCCTCGATCCCCGACTTGGCCAGGTACTCCAGGCACAGCGCGACGCGCTGGACGCGCTGGCGGATGGTGTTCTCGTTGACCGGGTCGTGCGGGTGGGACTGGGCGCTCGCCCCGATCTTCAGCATCATCGGCGAGCAGATCTGCACCAGTTCGGGCACCTCGTAGAAGCGGATGAAGCCGCCCTTGCTGCCGTAGACGTCCGTCGGCAGATCGATGGTCAGCCGCGGGGAGCCCTGCCGGATCTCCTGGAGCACCCCGAGCCCGAGGTCATGGGTCGTGGTGACGCTGTCCGCGCCGTTCTCCGCGTATATCCGCGAGGTCATGGGGTTCGACACGATGCAGTGCGAGGACGCCTTGAGCATGAGGTCGGCGGGCAGTTCACCGGCGGCGCGCATGTCCGACAGCAGCCTGATGACCCCGAGGTCGTACGCGATCAGGCCTCGGCAGCCCAGCTCGGTCAGCCGGTACGCCTCCTCGACGCTCTGCGCGATCGCGTCGTTGTTGTTGATCCGCCGGCCCTGGGAGGCACCGAATCCGCCGCGGTAGAAGGCCGCCTTGCGGTCGTACTCCGGGCGCGGGCCGAGCGCGAACAGCATCCCGACGCCGTTCTCCCGGCACAGGTCGAGCATGTCCGTGACCTCGGAGTCGGACAGCAGCATCGCGCCGAGCGTCTCGTTGAACCGGGTGACCGGCAACTCCTCGGCCTGCAGCATGCGGAGCGTCGCGTCGAGCACCTTGAAACTGTTGACGACAGGGATCTCGACGCCGTAGTGCCCGCCGTCCGCGAACTCCACTCCGGACGCCTTGAGTTCGATCTCGTCGCTGTAAGGCAGGCCGTTGTCGACGAGGTACCGGCGGGCCCGTGACGCACCGCGGGTGAGGGTGGATCCGAAGTCGTTCGACATGTTCTCCCCTTCTGAATCCTGGAGTAACTCGAGCTGCTGTCACGTTCGTGGGCAGCTGACGCGATTCGAGGCTAGCGGCGGCGTCGGGCCCGGCCAGGGATCCCCCGAATCTGTGGCCGAATTTCCGGTCCGCGCGCGCTTTCGGGTATCCGAAAGTTGCAGTTTCTCGAATTCTGTATTCACGTCATGTACAGCTGGCTGCAAGGGATTTCAGCCCCGAAGGAGGTCACGGATGAGCCATGCCGAAGCCGCGACGGTCGGCCTGCTGCACCCCGGCCGGATGGGCGGCGGGTTCGGTGGCGCGCTGGCCGGAGCGGGCCACCAGGTGCTCTGGTGCCGAGCGGGCCGAAGCGCCGCCACGGCGCGGCGGGCCGAGGAGTTCGGCCTGGCAGCGGTGGACGACCTCGCGCAGCTCACGGCCCGGAGTGACGTGATCGTCTCGATCTGCCCGCCGCACGGTGCGCAGCAGGTCGCCGCGGCGGTCGCCGAGTCCGGATTCCGGGGACTGTTCCTGGACGCCAACGGCACGACCCGCGCGGTGCTGCTCGAACTGGCCGGAAAACTCTCGGCGGCGGACATCCGCGTCGTGGACGGCAGCGTCATCGGCCCCTGCCTCCAGGACGCTCCGGGCGCCCGGCTGCACCTCGCCGGCGAAAGGGACGATGTCACGCGGATCATCTCGCTTTTCGACGGAACAGGGATTCGAGTGCTGGACACCGGCGGTTCGCTCGGTGCCGCCTCGGCCCTCAAGACGTCCTATGCCACGTATCAGAAAGTCGCATACGTGTTGGCAGGTATCGCATTCGCATACGCAGACGCCCACGGCGTCATCGAACCCCTTGTCAGGGAGGCATCGTTGATAACCCGTTCACCTCTGACCGAAGTACTCGAAGACGGAATGCTGTCCAGCGTCGCGTCCCGCGCCTGGCGGTGGGGGCCCGAGCTCACGCAGTGTGCCGACGCCCTGCGCGAGGAAGGTCTCCCGGGCGACCTCGCCGACGCCGCGGTGCGCGCGCTGGAGCGCTGGTTGCCGGTCCGTGACGCCTTCGACGGGGACACCCGCCGTGCCCTCGACCTCCTGGGCGGTCGGCTGTGAGCGCGCCGCAGGCGCCCGAGCGGGCGGAGGCCGTGGTCGTCGGGGCCGGGCTGATCGGCATGTTCACCGCCCTGTCACTGGCCCAACGCGGCATCGACGTCGTGCTGATCGACGACATCGTCCACCAGAAACGCAGCTTCAAGGTCGGCGAGTCGTTCCTGGTCTCCACGGCGCTGCCACGCACCATCGGCCGGCTCGACACCTTCCTCGACGAGGAGTGCTTCGTCAAACTCGGCGTCTGGTTCACCGAGGGCATGGAAGGCGCCGAGACCTTCGCCCCGCGCAGCGAATGGAGCATCGCGCCCCTCAGCGAGCACACCCTCACCCGGCAGTCGGAGGACCACCGGGACCACTACCTCTTCCAGAGCGCCGAGGACAAGCTGTGGTTCCGCTGCCTGGCCGTGGACCAGCAGATCGTCCGGCCCGAAGCCGAGGACGAGATCCGCGCCACGGTACGTGCGCACCCGCACATCCGCTTCCTCGACAGCGCGCGCGTCGTGGACGTACACGTCGAGGCCGATGCTCCGAACACCGTGTCCTGGGCCGACCACGACGCCTCGAACACCGGGGAGGTCGTCGCCGACTGGATCGTGGACTGCTCGGGACGCAACCGGATGCTCGCCCGCAAGTTCGGCCACGCCGTCGAGAAGGAGGTCATCGCCGCGGACGGATTCCAGACCACCTCGATCTGGGGCCAGTTCAACGACATCACCGACGAGCAGTTCGCACCGGTCTGGGAGTACCGAGACCCGAACGGCGGATCGACCCCGCGTGACAAGTACACCGTCCACCTCTGGGGCGAGGGCTACTGGATCTGGGTCATCCGCCTCTCCAAGGACCGCATCAGCGTCGGCGTGATCTTCGACCAGCGCACCCCGCTGCCGGGCGGGACGCCCCGCGAGAAGTTCTTCGGCCTGATCGACCGCTACCCGGTGCTGCGCGAGGTGCTCACCGAGGAGCGGCTGCTGGAGTTCCGGATGTACCGCAACACCCAGTACCTGACCGACACGTTCGTCCACCCGCACGGCTACGGCATGGTGGGGGACTCCTCCTCGATCATCGACGCCTACTACAGCCAGGGCATCGGCCTGTCCTGCCAGCAGCTGTGGCACCTCACGAACGTCATCGAGGCGGACGTGCACGACGGCACACTCGATCACGCGTACATCGACCGGATCAACCGCAACGCGCGGCAGGACTGGCTGATGATCCGCAACATGCTGCGTGAGAAGTTCACGCCCGCCATCCAGGACCCGCGCTACTTCCTGCTCACGCATCTGATGGACCTGGTCGTGCTCTGGTCGACCGGAACCGCGCGCTCGGACTTCGCGACCTGGCTCGTGCGCACCGACGGCGAGACGAAGCGCGAGGGCCCGCGCGAACGGCGGTTGCGCCAGCGGCTGAGCAAGCGCCTCTTCTACAGCAGGTCCCAGCCGTGGGCCTGGCTGCCGCCGGAGACGGTGCAACGCGTCCAGTCACACCTGCAACGGAAGATCGCCGAGCGGGCGCGGTGGCGGCTGGAGCACGGCAGCGAGGTCCCCGGCTTCCACTGCCAGATCTCGATCGCGCGTCCGCTGCCGCGGCTGTGGCGCGTTTTCACGGCCGGTGCGAAAGGCGTCGTGGACGTCTCCCCGCTCGACCAGATCGCGCCCGCGGCGCTGCGGCGCCCCTCGGCCCGGCGCCCCCTCGTGCACCGGATCCCGATGAGCGTCAACACCCGCCTCAAGTGGGTGCTCAACCTGCGTACGCACGGGGTCATCGGCATTCTCGCGTACGGATACGCACTGGACGCGGCGGACACGGCGGTACGCAAGGTCCGCCACCGTTTCTCAGGCCGCCGCCCGGTGCCGGTGCCGGTCCCCGACGGCGGCGCGGCCGAGGTATCCGCCGAGGCACTCCCGCCCACCGCCACCACGCCGTCATGACGGACTGACCCCACCGGTTCCGGCGGCCGGGCCGGCGACGACATGCGCGGTACCCACCGAAGGAGGCAGGACCAGGATGCCCGACGACTCGACGACTGCCGCTGTTCTCGCCGCGATCGCCGTGGCGGCGTTCACGTGCGCGCTGTTCGGCGCGGCGGCACGCGCACTGCGGCAGCCCCCGGTGATCGGACAGATCCTGGCCGGGATCGCGCTCGGCCCGAGCCTGCTGGGCCGACTGCCCGGTGATCCGGCCGCGAGCCTGTTCCCGGCGCACGTCCTGCCGTTCCTCGCCATGCTCGGGCAGGTCGCGGTGACGGTCTTCATGTTCTCCGTCGGACACGAACTGACCGCGCATCGCCGCCAGGCGGCCGGCCGCGCCGTGGTCACGGTCACGGTCGGCGCACTGGCGGTGCCGATGGGCCTCGGCGCCGCCACGGCCGTGCTGGGGCGCACCGGGTTCGGCTCCGCCGGGGAAACGGCTGCCGGCAGTGGCACGTTCGTCCTCTTCATGGCGCTGGCCGTCGCCATCACCGCGCTTCCGGTGCTCGCCGCGATCGTCCGGGACCGCGGTCTCGACGGCACGCGCGCGGGCACCGTGGCGCTGGCCTCGGCGGGCCTGATGGACGCGGTGGCCTGGTTCGCCCTCGCGGCGATCACGCTCGGCGCCGGAACCACGGCCGGCCGGCACTCGGGCGCAAAGGAGGTGGGCCTGCGGATCGTCCTGCTGCTCGCGCTCGCCGCTGCGCTGCTCGGCGTCGTCCGGCCCCTGCTGCGCCGTTGGATGCGCAGCTCCGTCACGGTGCCGTATCACCTGCCCGTCGCGTTCGCCCTCGCCGCGGGGGCGGCAGCGGCTACCACGGCCCTCGGGCTGCACGCCGTCTTCGGCGGCCTGCTCGCCGGTGCCGCCATGCCCCACCTGCACGAAGGCCCCGAGCCGGACTCGGTTCCGAGCTCCGGTCGCGCCCCCGTCCCCTTCCTGACCGCCGCCATCCACGCGGTCGAACACCTCTTCCTCCCCCTGTTCTTCGTCACCACCGGCCTCGCCCTCGACGTCGGATCACTGCGCCTCGACGACTTCGTGCTCCTCGCCGTGCTCTGCGCCGTCGCCTGCGCGGGCAAGCTCGGCGGCGGATACCTCGGTGCCCGCGTCGGCGGCCTGCCCAGGCAGGCGAGCGCGACCGTCGCCGTCCTGCTCAACACGCGCGGCCTGACCGAACTCATCGCCCTCAACCTCGGCCTGGCCTCGGGCATCATCCACAAGCGCCTGTTCACCGTCCTGGTGCTGATGGCCGTCATCACGACGCTGATGACCAGTCCGCTTCTGTCCGCCCTCGGCCACCGCGCGAACTCCCGGCGAAGCCGCGGGTCAGGCCCCGGCGAGCCCGCCACCGCGTCGGCGTCCACGGACGCGGATCCGGCGGCGGTCCGGAGAGTTCAGGCTCGGCAGGTGTCCTGACACCACGCTCGCGCTCCCTGGCTCACGGGTGAACAGGATCGAGTCCGAGTTCGCCACGCCGCGCCACGGCGTGCTGTTCGCCCTAGGGGACCAGGACGGGCTTGACGACCCGGCCCGCCAGCATGTCCTGCTCGGCTTCGTCGATCCTGCTCAGTGGGTAGGTCCTGATCAGCCGGTCGAACGGGAAGCGGCCCTGCTGCCAGAGGGCGATCAGCTCGGGGACGAAGTCCTGCGGCACCGAGTCGCCCTCGACGATGCCCATCAGCGTCTTGCCGGTGCCGAGCGCCAGGGCGTCGAGTTCCAGGAGGCCGTTCAGCACGCCGACCAGCCCCATGGTGCCGGTGGTCCGCAGGGCGGCGATCCCGGCGGAGATGACCGACGGGACCCCGGTGGTGTCCAGGCCGAACTGGACGCCGCCGCCGGCCGCCTTCTGGATCTGCTCGGTCAGGTCCGGCACGTCGCCGCGCACGGTGTCGGTGGCGCCGAACTCGCGGGCCAGGGAAAGCCGTTCGTCGTTGAGGTCGACGGCGATGACCCTCGCGGCGCCCGCCACCCGGGCCGCCATCACCGCGGACAGACCGACCGACCCGACGCCGAGCACCACGAGGCCCGACCCCGCCCCGACCCGCAGTGCGCGCAGCACCGCGCCCGCGCCGGTCTGCACGCCGCACGCCAGAGGTCCGAGCTTCTCCAGCGGCAGCGCGGGATCGACGACGACCGTGTTGCGGGCCGTGGCGATGGCGTGCGTGGCGAGGGAGGACTGGCCGAACCAGCGTGCGGCGATCGGCTTCCCCTCGCTGTCGCGCATCGTCGTGGAGCCGTCCGGACGGGCCCCGAGCATGTTGCGCGCAGTGAAGGTGTCACAGCAGGACGGGTGCCCCGCACGGCAGTTGGCGCAGGCGCCGCAGGAGTCGAAGGAGAGCACCACGTGGTCGCCGGGCCTGATGCCGGTCACTCCCTCGCCGACCTCCTCCACCACTCCGGCGCCCTCGTGCCCGAGCACCATCGGCAGCACCGCCGCGTACATCTCGGAGCGGGCCATCTGCTCCGTGTGGCACAGCCCCACCCCGGCGATCTTCACCCGCAGTTCGCCGGGGCCGGGCTCGGCCAGTCGGACCTCCTCCAGCGAGTAGTCGCCGTCGGCGGAGCGGAGCACCGCGGCGGTCGCGGTGGTCCCGGTGGTCGCGGCGGTCGCGTCACCGGTGGGGTCGGGGACCCGGGTGAGGTGGAAGTAGAAGTCCGTCGGATCCCCCTTCTTGTCCATGACCGCGAGCATCACGTCGTCGGTGAGCCGGCGGAAGTGGTCCACGATCGGCAGCTGGTCGTAGACCATCGCCGCCGACGGCTCGCCGCGGAAGACGACCTGACGGATGGTCGCGAGCCCCATCTCCTCGAAGGAGTAGACGGTCCCGTCCTCGCGGGTGCACAGCAGGGGCTCCACGTGCTCCTCGCTCACGAAGCGCTTCCCGTACCACCGCATCTGCTCCATGAGACCGGCGTTCTCCGTGCCCCGCTCGAACCAGCCGCCTTTCCATGTTCCCCTGAGGAAGCCCGCGTCGACCGGCTGCAGCCGGTCGAAGATCCGTTCCAGGGTGGCGTTGTCGCACTCACCGCCGGCGGCGATGACGTCCAGGATCTGCTCTTCTGCAACCATCTCTCGGGTTCTCCTCGTTGTGGGCTTCTCTGCCGTGAGCGACTCGGTGCCCTCCTGCCGTGGGCGGACCGGGTCGAAGTGCTCGTACATGCGGGTGTGCCAGAGCAGCACCCGTTCCAGTGCCACGGCCGGGCCGTACGCGGTCGCGGTGAGCGGGGCCAGTTCCAGGCGGCAGTCCTCGAAGCTCTCGGCGGCGGCGCGGCGCGCCTGGTCCTCGCTGAGGCCGATGGCCAGGGCGTCCACCTGCCCGTCGGCCCGCTCGCGCCGGTGGCCGCGGAGATCGTTGACGAGCCGGACGGCCTTCGCGGCGTGCCGCAGCGCGCCGCGCAGGACGGGGAGCCGCCGGGGCAGGTCGGGCTCGTCCATCAGCGCCCACATAGCGGCCAGTTGCTGCTCCACGCCGATGGACCAGGAGCCGTAGAGCAGGTAGCTGTCGAGCCGCGGGAGTTCACCGCGGCCGGCCGCCTCGGCGGCCTCTCGTTCGAGCCACATGCCGGTCAGGGTCTGGTGCATGCTGTCCCGCCAGAACGCCAGCAGGTCGGGGCGCCCGGCGCGATGCAGGTTCGCGCTGATCTCCGTCAGGGCGACCTCCATCGGATCCCCCGAACCGGCGGGACCGCCCTCGACGATCCGGCGCCAGTCGTCGACCCGGGAGGCGAGTCGGCCGGGGTCCGCGCCGGGATCGTCCAGCACGTTGTCCAACGCCATGAGCCACATGGTGAGTTGGGAGACCTGGTAGCAGTGTCCGGTGGGCAGCCACGGGGTGAAGAACGCGGTCTGGAGGCACATCAACGGCACGAGAGCCGGATCCACCGGCAGTTCGAGTCCGCGTACCCAGGTGTCGAGAACGGTCATGTTCCGCATGGCGGCGGAGCAGTTGTCCGCGATGCGAAGGATCTCCTGCGGCGGATGGCCGGCGGCGGCGCCCACCCGGGGCGAGGTCCCGGTGCTCATCCGGCCACGTGCTCGGCGCCGATGACGAGGACGCCGGGAAGGTCGGGTGTCGATCCCACGGGCTGGTCTCCCTTGCTGCGGACATGGTGTGTGTCATCGGCGGGCGGTCTTCTCCCCGGACGTACGGGACGGTGACGGGTGGCCCGGCCCCGCGGGAGCGGGAGGTGCCGGCGGTCGTCGCGCAGGGTCTGACGAACATCGAGATCGGGCGTGCCCTGCATCTGAGCGAGGGAGGGGGCCGAGCCCACATCGGTCGGCTGCTCACCGAGCTCGCCTGCGGCGACCGGGTGCGTGCCGTACGTCCGGCCGTCGCCGCCCGTCCCGCCGCTGAGTCCCACTTCGCGTCTCCCGTCCACTCCTGCTGCGGTCTCTCGTTTCCGTCTCCTGCGGCCAGGCAGCCGCCTTCTCACTTGGCCAGGTATCCGCCGTCGATGACGTGGTCGCTCCCGGTGAGGTAGGCGGCTTCGTCGGAGGCCAGGTAGGCGATCAGGCGGGCGACCTCGTCGGGTCGTGCCGGCCGCCGCAGCGGGACGGCGTCGAGCAGGCCGTCCGTGGCCCCCGCGGGGAGGGCGGCCACCAGCGGTGTCTCCACCAGGCCCGGAGAGACGGAGAGCACCCGGATGCCCGAGCCGGCGTACTCCCGTGCCGCGGTGCGGGTCAGCGCGAGGACGCCCTGCTTGGCGGCGGAGTACGCCCCGTGACCGCGGAACCCCGAGTGGGCGGCGATCGACGCCAGGTTGACGATCACACCGCCGCCCGCCGCGGCCATCGCCGGGAGCTGGTGGCGCAGCGCGTGGAAGACGCCGTGGAGGTTCACCTTGAGTACGGCGTCGAACTCCGCGAGGGGGTATTCCGCGAGCGGTCTGAGCGCGCCGTTGATGCCCGCGCTGTTGACGGCGATCCGCAGTCCGCCGCCCAGGTCCGTCGCCTCGGAGACCGCCTGCCCCACCGCGTCGGGGTCGGTGACGTCCAGTCGCCGTGCCCGTGCCCGGCCGCCGGCGGCGGTGATCTCCTCGGCGACCCGGACCGCACCCTTCTCGTCCAGATCGGTGACCAGGACCGGGGCGCCCCGTGCGGCCAGCAGCCGGGCGCAGGCGGCCCCGATGCCCGAAGCCCCTCCCGTCACCATGGCCACGCGGCCGTGGAGGGGGACGTCGCCCGTCGCTTCGTCCACGCTGTCCCTCATCCCTGCCGGTCCTTCCTTCGCGTGGGTCGGATTCACGGCCGGCCGGCCCGGCGCGGGGTGAGCGTCACGAGGACCCGGTCCGGGCGGATCACGGTGCCGACCAGGGTCCGCACGGGTTGCCCGGGGGCCGGTGCCCACTGCCAGCGGCTCGCGAAGCAGGCCAGGGCGATGGTGAGTTCGGCCCAGGCGAACTCCTCGCCGACGCAGAGGCGGTTGCCCGCGCCGAAGGGCAGGTAGGTACCGCGTGCCGGTCTGGGGGCGCCGCCCGTCCAGCGCTCGGGGGCGAAGCGGTCGGGGTCCTCGTACAGTTCGGCGTCGCGGTGCAGTGCGTAGGGGGAGAAGAACACGTCCGTTCCGGCGGGCAGTTGCGCGCCGCCGAGGGTGAGCGGCTGGATCGTGCGGCGCATGGAGAGCCAGGAGACCGGGTACAGGCGCAGCGTCTCCGTGAGGATCTGCCGGGTGTACGGCAAGGAGCGCAGATCCTTGAAGCCGGGTGGGCGTTCCCCCAGAACGGTGTCCACCTCGTCCTGCAGCCGGGTCTGGACCTCGGGACGGCGCGAGACCTCGTGGGCCGCGTAGGCCATGGCGGCGCTGATCGTGCCGGTGCCGCTGAGGAAGAGGGTGATCAGCTCGTCGGCGACCTGGGCGTCGGTCATGGAGCCGTCCGGGCCGTCCGCCAGCAGCAGCATCGACAGCAGGTCGCCCCGGTCGTCGCCGTCGGCCCGGTAGTCGTCGATGATCCGTTGCTGGGCGGCCCGCAGCCGGTCGAGCGGCCCGCCGTCCGGCGGACGCCAGCGCGGCAGCAGGGGGATGCGTTCCGCCCACGCCTGCAACGGTGAGAGGGCCAGCTTCATCGACCGGTACTTGACGGAGAGCCAGTCCTTGACGGCGGCGTGCAGTTCGGGTCCGGGGTCGGCGGCGAACAGGGTGCGCAGCAGGATGTCCATGGTGAGGCGGTTGATCTCCGGCACCAGATCGAGGACCGTGCCGGGTCGCCAGGCGGCGGCCCGTACGGCGGACCGCTCGGACATGATGTCCGTGTAGCGCTCGATCCGTTCGTGGTGGAAGCCGGGCTGGATCAGCCGGCGCTGGCGGCGGTGGAAGTCCGCGGCGGAGGTGGTGAGCCCGTCGCCGAGCGGCCCCCGTAGGGTGTCGAACATCGCCCCTTTGTCGAATCCCCGGGCCTGGGTGGCGAGCACCTCGCGGATGAGTTCGGGCGAGTTGACCACGTAGACCGGGCGCGGACCGACGGAGATCCGCACCATGGGGCCGTACGCGCGCAGGTGCCGCATGAAGGTGAGTGCGTCGGAGTTGAGCTGTCGGCCGTGGCCGGTCAGCGGACGGTGGCCGCGCGCCACGGGCACGACCAACGCGGCGTTCGGGGAGGCGAGGCCCATCTCAGATGTCTCCCTGGGTGCGCAGGTAGCGGCGGCCGGCGAACAGACCCATGGCGGCGAACGCCTGGGTGTGGGTCTGGTAGTGGGTGAGCAGCGGCCGGGGACCGTACATCATCGGCTGCCCCGGCCAGGTCCCGTCGGGGCGCTGCGAGGTGGTGAGGTGGTCGAGACCGGCCGCCCAGCGCTCCCTGTCCAGGACGCCCCCGGTCTCCAGAGCGGCCAGCGCCAGACCGGTCGCGGCCGGGGAACTGGTCTCGCCGGCCTCGGCAGGCCAGCCGCCGTCCGGGTTCTGTGTCTCGGCCAGTGCCAGGGCCGCGTCGTGCGGATCGTCGCCCTGGGGCGCGAGTGCGGCCAGCACCTCGGCGGTGGCGTAGGGCAATCCGTGGTACCAGGAGGCGTGCCAGCGTCCGTCGCGCCGGTATCTCTCCTCCAGCCAGCCGCGGGCCTCGTCCCGGGCGATGACATGCCTGTCCGCGTGCAGGTCCAGGGCGGTGACCACATGGGCGACGACATCCTCGACGGGCGGGTCTCCGGCGGACTGCCAAGTGCGCCACAGCCCGTCGGCCAGTCGCTGTTCGGCCAGGTGGTTCAGGCCGCCACCGAGTGTCTTCGCGGGGACGGCGGTGTTCCGCAGCGCGATCAGGGCCGCGCTGGTGGTGTCGTTGTCGGACTCGACACGGGCGCGGAACGGCCAGCCGCCGTCGGGATTCTGCGCCGCGACGAGGAAGGCCACCGCGCGCGGCAGGGCATGGCGGTCGAAGACCGGCTCGCCCCGGAAGACCCGCATCATCAGGGTGGTGTCCCAGACGTCGCTGGAGGCGAAGCGCCAGGTGCCGTCGGGGAACTGGCTGTTCAGCAGGTACTCGGTGCAGCGCCGGGCCGCCGCGCCCTCGGGATCACCCGCCCGCAGGGCCAGCAGGGCGAGCCCGGTACTGACCGGGTTGCCGAAGAAGTCGCCGGCGGGTGACTGTTCCCCGGCGATGCGGTGGGCCGCCTGCCTGGCCCGTTCCCCGTTGTCGAAGTGGGCCTCCACCAGGGCGTGCGCGGACCAGAGTTCCACTCGGGTCCAGCGCTTGAGGCGGCCGGTGTGCGCCCAGCCGTCGTTCAGTGACGCCCGCAGCCGGGCCGGGGCACCGCCGACGGTTTCCCGGCCGGTGTGCAGGGCCACCACCTCCAGCAGGCGGGCCCGCGCCGCGTGCGCGGGCTGGGCGAAGGAGGGGTGACGCAGGTCGACGGGGGCTCCGTCGCCCAGTGCCAGCGACCGCAGGGCGGTTTCGACCGCCAGGGCGGCGGGGTGGTGCGCCTGGGGTTCGGCACCGCGCAGCCAGCCGAGGGCCGCGGTCGTGGCGTCGGGGGCGCCGGGGTGCGCGGCGCGGGCGAGCGAGAGGGCCACGAGCGCGGTCTCGGTGATCCGGGGGTCCGGGTCCGAGACCCAGGAACCGTCGCCCCGCTGGGAGGAGAGGGCCTGCCAGGCGGCGAGGACCACTGCCCTGTTGACCCGTTCGGAGGTGAGTGCTGTTGCGAGCCCTGAGGTCATGACTGCTCTCTCCGTGAACGCAGCCGATGCTGCCGGTTGACGGTGATCAGGAGGGTGGCCGCTGCGGGTTCGTGCACCTGTCGCCCGGTGGCCAAGGGCCGTTCCGCCGCGCCGCGGGCCCGGGCTCCGTACCGCGCCATGCTGAGGAACCAGGCGCAGCAGGCGTGCGTCCACCGACCGATGACCCGGGCCCGGACCACGTGCGGGCAGTCGCAGTCGCAGTCGCCGTCGAGGCGGCCGGCAGCGCGTCGTGCCGGCACGCAGGGAGGCCGGCGACGCCGGTACGACGGGAACGGCGTCGTACGGGGCGATGCCGTACCCGTCCGCCGGCACCCGGCAGGCGTTGGGCGCGCGGGCCCACGCGCAGGACGATGGCCGGGCCCCTGGCACCGGCGCCGTGGACTGTCGGCACGTCCCGCTCCGGAATGCGTCGCCACCCGCGCGGCGAAGGCCTCGCGGAGGCTGAAGGTGCGAACAGGTTGCTGTTCACGATCGTCCTTCCGGGCGTTACGTCAGGAAGAGCAGGCAGAGCAGAGCGAAGGGGGACATGCGGGGGAGGCGGCGGTCCCGTCCAGGCCATGGGCCCGTGCCCGAGCGCAGGCCTGGCCGGGTGGCCGGCTGCCGCTTCGTCTCGGCGACGCCGGGTGCCGCGGGGGCGTTCACCGTCATCGTGGAGATCCGCCGGACGCCACGCCAACGATCCGGGCGAGATGCGGATGGTCGATTCCCCCAGGCCCGGCTGAGCGTGGCCGATCGGCCCGGTGCCCCGGTGCCGCATGTGACCGATCGGCCAGGATGACCGGTACCGGGTTGACCGAGTACCTGCTGCCGGTCGGGGATCGGGTCGGCGGCTCATCCATGCCGTGGATGAGCCGGATACGTGATTCGGATCGCGTGGAGGATGGCGAGCGGGCCTCCCGGCCGCCCATAGTCGTCCCTACCCGCACGCCGCTGTCCGGACCAGCCGCCGACGTGCGGTCGTCCGCGGCATGCTGTGCGCCACAGGCGCCCGTGAACGGTATGCCCGCTCCCTCGCACCGTCCCCTGGAGTCGCCATGCCTGGTTCCGTTCCCTCGCCCTCGCCGTCGCCGTCGCCGTCGCCGTCGCCCTCGCCGTCGCCGTCGTCGCCCTCGCCGACCGCGATCGACGACACCCTCCAGTCGTCCGTGGCCGTCTCGGGCCCCGCGCACGTGCTGCGTGTGACCCTGCTGATGGCGGGCAGCTGTCTGCCGATCCTGGGGGCCGTGCTGATCGCCCCGGTGCTGCCGAAGATGCAGGACCATTTCGCGTCGGTGCCCGGGGCCAAGGCGCTGGTGCCCCTAGCGCTGACCGTTCCGGCCCTCTCACTGGCGCTGCTGGCCCCGTTCGCGGGTGCGCTCGTGGACCGGCTGGGACGCAAACGCCTGCTGATAGCGGCGACCCTGTTGTACGCCGTGTTCGGCACCGCTCCGCTCTGGCTGGATTCGCTGGTGGCCGTCATCGCCGGCCGGGCCCTGGTCGGGGTCACCGAAGCCGTGATCATGACATGCTGCACCACGTTGATCGGCGACTACTACAGCGGTGCTCGGCGGGTGAAGTACCTCGCCCTGCAGACGATGTGCGCGTCCGCGTCCGCCACCGTCTTCTTCGTGGTCGGCGGCGCCGCGGGATCGGCGGGCTGGCGGGTGCCCTTCTGGATCTATGCCGTGAGCCTGGTGCTCGCCCCCCTGATGGCCGCTTCCCTGGCCGACCCGGCGACGGGCGCGGCGGCCGCCGGGACGTCGGCCGCCGGGACGTCGGTCGCCGAGGTGCGACGCCCCTTTCCCTGGCGGCAGATGAGCGGTGTCTGCGCTCTCACTTTCTTCGGGGCGGTGGTCTTCTACACCGTGCCGGTCGAGATGTCCTACCTGCTCGACGACCTCGGGGTGAAGAACTCCGGAGTGATCGGTCTGGCCGCCGCGGTCGCCAGTGCCGCCACCGTGGGCGGGGCGGTCACCTTCGCCCGTCTCAAGCGCTCTCCGGACCCGTTGCTGCCCGTCGCGCTCGGGCTCGGCGCGATCGGTTTCGGAGTGATCTTCCTTGCCGGGAACGCTCCGCTGCTGGTCGTCGGCGCGGTCGTGAACTGCCTGGGCACCGGCATGCTGCTGCCCGCCCTGCTCACGAGCGCCATGTCCCGGCTGGCGTTCGAGGACCGCGGCCGTGGCACGGGACTGTGGATGGCGGCCTTCTTCGGCGGTGAGTTCGTCTGCCCGCTCGTGCTGCTCGCCGGGGAGTCGGCGGTCGGCACGCTCGCGGGTGCGGTGGGGGCGCTGGGGCTGGCTGCCGCGGCCGCCGCGGCAGGGCTGTGGGCGGCCCGCCGCCGGGTGGGCGCCGTGGATCCGCGGCCGCTGCCGGAGCAACTGGTCTGAGGCCGCTGAAGTCCACGGGCCGGGAGTGCGAGGCGTCCCGGCCCGTTCGGCGGGGATGCCGTCGTGTCGGACGGCGACACCATCGTCGCGGGGCGGACACTGCGTGCCGTGTGCGGTGTCCTGCCGGTCATCGGCCGACGTGGGGTGCGTGGGGCCGGGACGGCGGGACACCCGGCCCCTCGCCCGACGCGGTGGCGGACCCGGGTACCCCGGGGCCGTTGCCCGTCAGGGTCGCGCCCACCTCGGCGGCCTTGCGCCGCAGCCAGATGTGGGCCGCGTCCTGCGTGTGCACGGGGTGCCACCACATCGCCTCCCGGACCGGTACCGCCTCGAACGGGCAGGGCAGGACGCGTACCCCGGCGGACAGAACCGCTCTGCGGGCCAGCCGCTCCTGGATCATCGCGACCCGGCGGGTGCCCTCGACCATGTGCGGCAGCAGCTGGAAGGTCTGCACCGAGACCTCCACCCGGGGACTGATGCCGATCATGCTCAGCTGACGGGCGACCGGGGCGTCGTAGGGGCGCTGGTAGACGACCCAGGGCAGGCCGGCCAGCTGGTCGAGGGTGAGTGCGTCACCCACCTCCGGGTGGTCGTCGGCGATCATGCACAGCCAGCGGTCCGTGTAGAGGTCGACGGCGGGGAAACCGTCGATGACACCGTGCGGCATCAGGAGGCCGTCGACGGTGCTCAGGAGCGCCGCAGTGTTCTCCTGGACGGAAGGCGCCGGGTGCTGGAAGGTGAGCCGGATGCCGGGCGCCTCGTGGTGCAGGGCACGGGCGAGGGCGGCACCGAAGACGGCCGCGCCGTAGTCCGACGCGAGCAGGGTGAACTCGCGGATCTCGGCGGCCGGATCGAAGTCGGCCTGGCTGGCGAAGACACGCTCCAGCAGGTCGCAGGCGGTGGCGCTGCGGTCGCGCAGGGCGACGCCGAGCGGGGTCAGTTCGTAGGTGTTGCCGGTGCGGGCGAGCAGTTCGTCGTCGAAATGGCGGCGCAGCCGGGACAGCGCCGCGCTCATCGCGGGCTGGCTCAGTCCGACGCGCTCGCCGGCCCGGGTCACGTTGCGCTCCTCGAGCAGTGCGCGCAGGGCGAGGACCAGATTGAGATCGAGTCGGGACAGGTTCACCGAGCACCATCCAAGGCAAGGGAAAGCCATCCACGCCATGGATGAGGCGCATCCACAGGATTGATTTCCATGATTGACGGATCGAGGTCAGAGTAGACCCCATCCCAGCGGGAGGACATCTGATGGCAACACTCGTGCAACCTGCCGGCCCGTTCGGGCTCGGCACGTTCTCTGCTCCGGACGGACGGCCGTTCCCCGGCATCCTGGCGAAGGGCCGTGTACTCGATCTCGGCCGAGCGCTCGCCTGGGCACCGTCCGAGGTGCGGGACGTGGTGGAGCGCTGGGCGGAATCCCTCCCCGTCCTGCACGTCCTGGCAGACGAGGACGCCCTCGACTGGCAGCCCCTGGAGAGCCTCCGGGTGCACGCCCCGCTGCAGCCGCGACAGATCTTCCAGTCGGGTGCCAACTACCGGCAGCACGTCATCGACCTGGAGGTCGCCCACCGCGCCTCCGACGACCCGCGCACGGTCGAGGAGGCACGGGCGGAGATCGCCGCGGTGATGGACCGGCGGGCGGCGGAGGACCTGCCGTACGTGTTCGTCGGTCTGCCGAGCACGGTCACCGGGCCCTACGACGACGTCGAACTTCCGTCCTGGGCCGAACAGCCGGACTGGGAACTGGAGTTGGCGGCCGTCATCGGCAGGACGGCCCATCGGGTGTCCGTCGAGGAGGCCCTGGACCACGTGGCCGGGTACACGATCGCCAACGACCTCACCGACCGGGCCACCGTCTTCCGGCGGGACATGAAGGCGATCGGCACGGACTGGCTGCGCTGCAAGAACGCGCCCGGTTTCACCCCGCTCGGCCCGTGGCTCGTCCCGGCCGGGTCGGTCGCCGACCCGGGTGACCTGCGGGTCACCCTGAAGCTCAACGGCGAGACCATGCAGGACGAGTCCACCAAGGACATGCTCTTCGGCGTGGCACGGTTGGTGTCGTACATCTCGCAGACGGCCCGGCTCCTGCCGGGCGACCTGGTGCTGACGGGCAGTCCGGCGGGCAACGGCATCCACTGGGGGCGGCTGCTGCGGGAGGGCGATGTCATGGAAGGGGCCATCACCGGTCTGGGCGTGCAGCGCACCCGCTGTGTGGCGGAGACGTCGGCATGAGCCTGGACCGTCACGATCCCGAGGGCGCCGTCGCCGAGGCCGCCAAGTCGTACTCCAACTGGGGGCGTTGGGGCGCGGACGACGTGCTCGGCACCCTCAACTTCCTGGACGAGGCCAAGCGGCGCGAGGGCGCTGCGCTCGTCCGGCGCGGGGTGAGCTTCTCGCTGTCGCAGCGGTTCGACATGGAGGGGCCGCAGAAGGGCTGGCGGCGCCGGACCAACCCCGTGCACACCATGCTGGACACCGGCACCGACGCGGCCCTCGGCAACCAGGGCTTCCCGCACGGCATCGGCGGCGCCGACGACGTGATCGCGATGCCCCTGCAGTGCTCCACCCAGTGGGACGGGCTCGGGCACATCTTCGACCACGGCAAGGCGTGGAACGGCCGGGACGCCGCGACCACGGTGACCTCCGACGGCGACCTGGTCACCGGCATCGAGCACATGGCGCCGTACGTCGCCGGGCGCGGGGTGCTCCTCGACGTCGGCCATGTCATCGGTGCGGACGGCGAGTTGCCGGACGGCTTCGCCATCACCGAGGAGCACCTGACCGCGACCGCCGAGGCCCACGGCGTGAGCGTCGGACGCGGTGACATCGTCGCGGTACGCACCGGACGGCTCGCCCGTGCCCGCCGCGACGGCTGGGGCGACTACGCCGGCGGCGACTCGCCCGGGCTGTCCTTCACCGCCGCCGGCTGGCTGCACCGCACCGAGATCGCCGCGATCGCCACCGACACCTGGGGCTTCGAGGTGCGGCCCAACGAGTTCGAGCACGCCTTCCAGCCGCTGCACCAGGTCGCCATCCCGCATCTGGGCCTGCTCATCGGTGAGATGTGGGACCTCGACGCCCTCGCCGCGGACTGCGCCGCCGACGGTGTGTACGAGTTCTGGCTCACCGCGGCGCCGCTGCCCATCACCGGAGCCGTCGGCTCACCCGTCAACCCGATCGCCGTCAAGTAGCCCGCCCAGGACGCCGGTTCGGTCGTCGGACGCGCCGTATCCGGACAGCGACGGCACCTCCGGCCGGCACCTCCGGCCCGCACCGCCGTCCCCACTCCTGGCCCGCGTTCGCAGCGGGCGAGCCAGCCGCACCCCAGCCGCCCGAAGCCGCGCGGCCCGACCCCGGGAGGTATCCCCGACATGGCCGACAGCCGCACTCCTGCCCAGCCGCCGACCCGCAGGACCCCCACCGTCCTGGTCATCGGCGGCGGCGCCTCGGGCAACGCCGTCACCGTCCTGCTGCGCCGCGCCGGGATCGCCGTCGACCTGGTCGAGGCCCGTCCCGACTGGAACGCCGGCACCGGCTCCGGCATCACCCTCCAGGGCAACGCCCTGCGGGTCCTGCGCGAACTGGGCGTGTGGGACCAGGTGGCGGCCTCCGGATACGCCTTCGGCTCGCTCGGCGTGACCGCCCCGGACGGCACCGTCCTGTTCGTCGCCGAGGACCTCCGGACCGGCGGCGAAGACCTGCCCGCCACCCTCGGCATGCAGCGCCCCCGGTTGCAGCAGATCCTCATCGACGCCGTCCGGGCCTCCGGTGCCGGCGTACGCCTGGGCACCACCGCCGAGACCCTCGACCAGGACGCCGACGGTGTCTCGGTGCGCTTCAGCGACGGCACCACCGGCCGCTACGACCTGGTGATCGGCGCCGACGGCCTGAACTCGGCCACCCGCGCCGCGATCGGGATCACGGACAAGCCGGAGCCCACCGGCATGGCCATCTGGCGCATCGCCGCCCCACGGCCCGCGAGCGTGACACGTACCGACCTGGCGTACGGCGGCCCCGCCTACATCGCCGGCTACTGCCCCACCAGCGAGAACACCCTCTACGCCTACGTCGTCGAGGCGTGCCGGGACCGCGCGGCCATCGAGCCTGCCGCCTACGCCGACGAGATGCGCCGCCTGGCGCAGGGTTACGGCGGCGCCTGGCCGGAGATCACCGAGCACATCACCGACCCGGAGAGGGTCAACTACACCTGGTTCGACCGCCTGCTGGTCGAAGGTTCCTGGCACCGCGGCCGGGTCGTGCTCGTCGGCGACGCCGCCCACTGCTGTCCGCCGACCATGGCCCAGGGCGCGGCGATGTCCCTGGAGGACGCCCTCGTCCTCGCCGAACTGCTCACCGGCGGACGGGACTGGGACGACGAACTGCTGCAGAGCTACCACGACCGCCGCATCCCCCGGGTACGCACTGTGGTCGAGGCCTCCGTGCAGATCGGCCGGTGGCAGCTGGACGGCGTGCGCGACGCCGACATGGCCGGGCTGGTCGGCCGCACCATGAACCTCCTCAAGGAACTCCCGTGACCGCCACCGCGTCCACGGCGTCCATCGCGCCGACGATCGACGTCCACGCCCACCTCCTGCTGCCGGAGGTCGAGGACGCCGTCGCCGGCCGGCCCGGCCTCGCCGAGGCCCGCGAACTCGACGCCCGCCGCAACGGCCCGGCGGCCCTCACCGTCAACGGTCCGATGGTCGGGGCGCGCGTGCCGAGGCTGACGGACGCCGCCGTACGCCTGGCGGCCATGGACGCGCAGGGCGTGGACGTCCAGCTGGTCAGCCCGTCCCCGTCGCACTACCACTACTGGGCCGGGTCCCGACTGGCCGAGAACGTCTGCCGGTTGGCCAACGAGGGCACCGCCGCACACTGTGCGAAGGCTCCCGACCGGCTGCACGGGCTCGGCCTGGTCCCTCTCCAATGCCCCGACCTCACCGTGGAGTTGCTCGACCACGCACTGGACCAGGGCCTCAAGGGCGTGGAGATCTCCTCGCACGCCCCCGGCCGCGAGTTGTCGGATCCCGGGTACGAACCCTTCTGGACCCGCGCCGAGGAAACGGGCGCCCTGGTCTTCCTGCACCCGTTCGGCTGCACCCTCGACGAGCGTCTGGACCAGTGGTACCTGTCCAACACCGTCGGCCAGCCCGTCGAGAACGCCGTCGCCCTCTCCCACCTCGTCTTCTCCGGTGTCCTGGACCGCCACCCGGACCTGAAGCTGATCGCGGCACACGGCGGCGGCTACCTGCCCACCCACCTCGGCCGCTCCGACCACGCCTGGCGGGTCCGTCCGGACGCGCGGAGCTGTGCACGGGAGCCGAGCAGCTACCTGAAGCAGCTGTACTTCGACTCCCTCGTCCACGACCCGTTCGTACTGAGGGAGTTGCTGCGCGCCGCGGGCGCGCGGCGGGTCCTGCTCGGCTCCGACTTCCCCTTCGACATGGGCACCGAGGACCCGCTGTCCGCGCTGCGCGCGGCGGACCTGCCCGACGACGACTTCCACGCGGTGCGGGGCGGCAACGCGGCCGCCCTGCTCGACCTCGACTGAGAAGGAACCCCCACGATGAGCGACCGTCTGCTCACCCATCTGCGCCACGTCGACCTCGCCGTGCCCGACTACGACAGGCAGCTCGACTTCTACTCCGGTGTCTGGGGCCTGACCAAGGTCGCCGAGGACACCGGGCTCTCGTTCCTCGCCGCCGAGGGCAGCCCCGAGCAGTACGTCGTACGGCTGCGGAAGGCCGACGAGAAGCGCCTCGACCTGGTCTCGTACGGTGCCGCCTCGGCCGCCGATGTCGACACCCTCGCCGAGCAACTGTCGTCCGGTGGTGTTCAGTTGATCTCCCAGCCGGGCAAGGTCGACACCCCCGGCGGCGGCTACGGCTTCCGCTTCTTCGACATCGACGGCCGCACCGTCGAGGTCTCGGCCGACGTCGAGGTCCGCCGGCACCGCCGGATCGAGGAGAAGGAGTCGATTCCGGTCAAGCTGTCGCACGTCGTCCTCAACTCACCGGACCTCGACAGGACCCGCGCGTGGTACGAACGCCACCTCGGCTTCCGGCTGTCCGACACGCTCGGCCACCCGCACATTGGCGACGTCATGCACTTCATGCGGATCAGCAGCCAGCACCACTCCATGGCCATCGCGAAGGGCCCGCACACCTCCCTGCACCATGTCTCCTTCGAGATGCGGGGCATCGACGAGTACATGCGCGGCTCCGGCCGTGTCATACGGGCCGGCTTCAAGAAGATCTGGGGTCCGGGCCGGCACATGGCGGGCGACAACACCTTCACCTACTTCCTGGACCCGCACGGCAACACCGTCGAGTACACGACCGAACTGGAAGTCCTCGACGAGGACACCTGGCACCCTCATGTCTACGACTTCTCCCGGCCCGAGGTCACCGACCAGTGGGGCACCGCCAACCCCATGAACGAACTGGTCACCAAGGAGTCCTTCAACGACGTGGACCGCGGCTGCTTCGTCGCCCCGCCGGTCTGATCCCCGGTCCTGTACTCCCTCCTCCTCCCGTCGACAGGACCTCCAGCATGCGTTTCGCCACGTACGAACACCGCGATCGACGCCAGGTGGCCGTCGTCGAAGAGGACGGCACGCTCTACCCCCTGCCCGGCGTCAGCTCGCTGACCGGCCTGCTCGCCGAGGGCGGCGGTCTGCCCGGACTGCTCGACGCGGGCTCCGTCACCCTCGACGTCCCGGCCGGCCCCCACGTCTCCGACGTACGGCTGCTGCCGCCGCTCCAGCCGCCCACCGTGCGGGACTTCGTCACCTTCGAGGAGCATGTCGAGGGCGTACGGCGGTCCGTGGACGGTGCTTCCGGCGTGCCGGAGCAGTGGTATGCGGCTCCGACGTTCTACTTCACCAACCCCTACGCGGTGTACGGCCCTTACGACGACGTCCCGGTGCCGCCGGGGTCGGGACTGCTCGACTTCGAGCTGGAGGTCGCCGCCGTGATCGGGAAGGAGGGCCGTGACCTCACCGTGCGGCAGGCCCGTGACCACATCGTCGGCTACACCGTCCTCAACGACTGGTCCGCCCGCGATCTGCAGTCCGCCGAGATGAGGGTGGGCCTCGGTCCGTGCAAGGGCAAGGACACCGCCACCACCCTGGGCCCGTACCTGGTCACCGCCGATGAACTGGACGAGTACCGCGACCCGGACGGCTTCCTGCGCCTGGCACTGACCGCCGAGATCAACGGCGAGGTGGTCGGCAGGGACCTGCTGTCCAACATGAGCTGGACCTTCGAGGAGATGGTCGCCTACGCCTCGCGCGGTACCGTCGTCCGTCCCGGCGACGTCCTCGGCTCCGGAACCTGCGGCAACGGCGGTTGCCTGGCCGAGCTGTGGGGCCTGCGAGGCAGGCAGGATCCGGCGCCGCTCAAGCCCGGCGACACGGTCGCCCTCACCGTCGAGGGCATCGGTACCGTCTCCAACACCGTGGTGGCCGGTCCCGACCCCGTCCCGGTCGCCGCCGCTCGCCGTCGCCTCCGAGCGAGGCCGTGACCGAGCGGCTGCCGGGCAAGGTGGTCGTGGTCACGCCGACCCGGGCCGGTGACGAGCACATCGAGAAGTCACCAGGCCGTGTCGGACGCCTGAGGGTCCTTGAGCAGGGTCGGGCTCTCGCGCGTGTGCTGCCGGTAGTCGAGGGGAGGCTCGCCGTACTGCCGCTTGAACGCGCGGGAGAGGTAGAGGCGGTCGTCGATGCCGACACGGGTGGCGATCTCGCCGACGGTGAGGTCGGTGAAGCGCAGCAGTCGCGCTGCCTCGGTCATGACCCGTTCGGTGATGAGAGCGCGGGTGGAGCGGCCGGTCACCCGTGACAACACCCGCCACAACGTGGCCGGTGACACGTTGAGCTGCCGCGCGTAGTGGCTCACGTCGCGATGGCGTGCGAAGTCACGTTCGAGCAGTTCACCGAAGCGCCTCGACAACTGGAGATCGGTCTGCCCCTGCCCGTGCGGCGTGTCACGGTCGTGCCAGCGAGCTGTCCAGGACAGCAGTGTCATGAGCAGATGACGTTGGATGTCGACGCTGTGGACCTCGGGAGACCTTCCCGCCTCCGCGGCGAGCGTCCTCACGACGGCGTCGACCCGAGCCGTGTCGCCGTCCGGCACCTCGGCCGACATCACGCCGGTACCGGCGAGCAGCGTGCCGACGACCGAGCGTGCCGCCGGCTCGTCGTGCAGCAGCTCGTCACCGAATCGGACGACCGCCCCGGACAGCTCCTGTCCGCGCTCCAGCTGGTGGACACCGCGACGGCCGATCAACAGCAGCGTGTTCGCGCTCTGCAGCCGGCGCTCGTCGTCGATCAGATGCGAGCAGTCGCCCTCGCGCGCCCAGACCAACTCGTAGAACTCGTGCCGGTGCGGGCCGCTCACGGGGCACTGCGGGTCGCCGAACGTCTCGTTCTCGAAGAGGTGGACGAAGACCGCGGACCGGGCCTCCGGGAGGCGTACGACGGCCAGATCGCCGATGCGTGGGCCCGGGGCCGTCGGGAAGGTCACCAGCCGGGTGTCGGACATGGACTCTCTTCGCTCGGCAGCACACATGCGTGACAAGAACCGTGACAAGAACATCGTAGGCGGCATCTCGCACGGTCGTCACACGAGAACCCCCGAACCCTCGAACCCTCGAACTGGCCGATGGGGAACGTCCATACATCGGAGAGGTGCGTCCATACCGAGCCCGGGTGGTCCTGGACAACATTTGAGGCGAGCGCTTCCGCGGTGTCACCCGAGTACCTCGCGGAGTGGCGCCGTCCACGTGACCCATGGTCAGCAAACTCAGGAGCCACCGTGATCAACCGTCGTCATGTCCTGCGCGGCAGCGGTATCGCTGCCGGTGCCGCCGCCCTCGGCCTCGCCGGCGCCGGCATCTCCCCTGCGAGTGCCGCCGGACAACCCTCGCCGCCGACCTTCCTGCCGCTGCCCGACAGCGTGAAGCCCCTGCCGGTCAACGCGGACGGCTACCGTCTGGAACGGGTGGGCCGCAACGGGTACGTCCTGATCTACCAGTACGTCCAGTCCGTGTTCGTGGTGACCCGTACCGGTGTCGTACTCGTCGACGCACCGCCTCTGACCAGTGAGGTCCTCCCGGCCGCCATAGCGTCCGTGACCAACAAGCCGGTCACGCACTTCTTCTACACCCACAGCCACGCCGACCATGTCGCCGGCGTCACCAACTACCCCAGGGCGACCCGGATCGCGCACCGTGACACCGCGACACTGCTGACCCTGCACAACGATCCCTCCCGGCCGAAGCCGCAAGTCGTGATCAACGAGGATCACAAGGTGCTGTACATCGGCGGTGAGGAGATCCACGTGGTCTACCCGGGAGCCAATCACGAGTCCGGGAACATCCTCGTGCACTTCCCCGCGCAGGGGCTGACGGCGATGTCCGACGTCGTCATGCCGGGCTGGGCGCCGTACCGGGCCTGGGGCAACGCCGACTACCTGCCCGGCATCCTCGCCGCGCACGACGCGATTCTCGGCACCGACTTCACCACCTATGTCGGCGGCCACATCTACCGCACCGGCACCCGCGCGGAGGTCAAGCAGTCACGTGAGTTCTTCCTGGACTTCTGGACCACGACACAGAAGACCCTGGGGAACATCTCGCTGCCGGAGATCCAGGCGAGCCTGGCCGAGCCCCTGAACGGATGGGCGGCCCAGAAGGTCTGGATCGACAGGATCGCGCAGTCCGTGATGTCCGAGATGATCGACCGCTGGGGCACGAAGATCGCCGCGGTGGACACCTTCACGGCCGACTGCGCCGGTGCCGCCGCCGTCTCCATCCTCACGGACGCTCCGGTCGACTTTCCCTGAGCCGCCCGGAATAACGCTTGAAATCTCAAGCAAACAGCGAGACGCTTGGGTTTGATATTTCAAACCGATCTCCGACGTCCCTGGGAGCTGTCGTGTCCGTCACCTCACCCGTAGTCGCTGTCCGCCGTGGTCCGCTCGTCGTCGCGGGAGGGGTGCTCGGCGCGATCGTCGTCTCCTCCGTCGCGAACACGTTGATCGCGCTCGTCGCCCATGCCGCCGGGGCGCCCGACGACTTCCAGCCGTTGAAGGCGTCCTCGTACGTCTTCCTGACGGCGGTCGGGGTCGTGCTCGGCTCAGCCGGATGGGCCGTCGTACGCAAGGCGGCGAAGGACCCCGGGGCGCTGGTGCGCCGGCTGGTGCCGACGGTCGTGGTGGTCTCCTTCGTGCCGGATTTCCTGCTCTTCGGGGACGGCGGAGCCATGGGTGTCCTCGCCCTGCTCCTGATGCACGTGATCGTCGCGGTGATCGCGGTGTTCGCCTACCGCAGGGTGATGCCTCTGTCGTGACGGGGGTGGCGAGGGCGAAGTGCTCCGAGTCCGTGGTGTACCACTTGCCGCCCAAGTGGACCCGGAGGTCCAGGCGCTCCTTGCGGCCCTTGCCGTCCCGGCGCCGGTCGGGCTCGGTCGGAGGTCGGACACCTGGGGCGGGCCGGTGAGCGAAGGCCGGGTCGGAGCTCTGACATCCCGCGCGGCGCCCTCGGTTCTGTGCGGGCAGGCACCTGCCTCCGCCTTCGGGGCCAGAGAGCCCCAGGCCCTCTATTCGGCGACTTCGGCAGCTTCGGTGACTCCGGCGATGACGGGTGGATGGGTTCCGCCCGTGACGGTGAGGTCTTCGAACCGGACGATCTCGCCGCAGGAGGCGCAGGTGCTGTCGACGTGCAGGAGGGAGCCGCACACATGGGTGAACTCGGCGGTCTGCGCGCCGTCGCGACTCCAACGGTCGCCCCACTGCTTGAGTGCGAGCAGTACGGGAGCGAGGTCGCGCCCCGCGGGAGTGAGGAGGTACTCCTCGCGCGGCGGGCGCTCGCTGTACTGGCGCCGTGACACGACGCCGGCGTCGACGAGTCTGGTGAGTCGAGCGGAGAGCACGCTGCGGGGCGCGCCGAGCTGTGCCGCCAGGTCGACGAACCGGTGGTTTCCGTAGAAGAGCTCGCGGACCAGCTCAAGGGTGTAGCGATCGCCGACGACGGTGAGGGCGTCGGTGACCGAGCACTCGCGGGGGGTTGGTTTGACTTTTGGACTCACGTGGCTAGGGTACCTGCAGGAGTCGGTCCAGATTTCATACCAACTATCCTGACGGAGGCGTCCATGTCCACTGAGACCTCCCACCGCATCGTGCGCCGGGTGCTGGCAGAGGGCGACTTCGTCGTCAACCATTCGATCGTGGTCGGTGACTCCGGACCCGCCGCGGTCCGCTTCGACCTGTGGCGAAACCCCGAGGGCGGAACGGTCGAACACTGGTCCGACGAGGAGGCCTGGGTGCCGGCGACGGTCAACGGGTACTCGCAGATCGACGGCGTCACGGCCGTCGACCACTCCGCAGACCCCGAGGAGACGCGGCGCATCGCCACCGAGACGGTCCAGAACATCCTGGTCGAGGGCAAGACGGCCGTGCTGGGTGACTACCTCGCCGGGGAGGACTACGTCCAGCACAACCCCCGTTTCGCCGACGGAGTCAGCGGGTTGGTCGCGGCGCTCACGGCGCTGGCCGAGCAGGGCGTCACCATGTCGTACGACGGGATCCGCCAGGTCGTCGTCGAGGGCGACTTCGCCTACCTGCGCTCGGAGGGTTCGTTCGCCGGGACGCCGTTCGTGTTCCACGACCTGTTCCGGGTCGCCGGCGGCAAGTGCGTCGAGCACTGGGACGTCATGGTTCCCCGCTCCTGACTCTTCCGTGGCCTCGGCTCCCGCGGGAGGAGTCCGAAGAGCCGCATGTCCCGGCTCTGCAGCCCCGCTGCCCCCTGGTCCGCTCGTGCCGGAGCAGCCGACGGGCGAACCCGCTGCCCGGGCAGGCGGCCTCAGCTGGGCAGTTGCTCGACCCCGGTCCGCAGTGCCTCCCCCCAGGGGGCGATGAAGGTGTGGGGGTTGGCCTGGGTGAGCACGCCGCGCAGCCAGTCGCCGCAGTCGCCGGCGAGCCGGGTGTGGCCGGCGCGGAGGGCGTCTTTGCCCAGGGCGAGCAGGAGACCGCCCCAGTATTCGGCGTGGTCGCCGAGGATGTAGCGCAGTTCGCCGCGGCCGGAGGCCACCGAGTAGCACATGTGGATCTCGCGGCCGGTCAGGCGCCAGCCGTCCGCGGCCGTGCCCGTGGCATCGCCGAGGGCGCGGGTGACGGCCTCGGCGGCGCCGGGCAGGAAGACGAGATGGCTACCGCGCAGGGTGGGCGACCAGTCCTCAACCTTGCTGCCGCCGTCCACGGTCAGCGCGTCGGCGAGATGGATCGCCCAACCCTGCTTCTCGGCACCGGTGGCGCGCAGGGCCTCGGCCAGGGTGTGCGGGCCCGGGGGCTCCAGGTACTCCGCCACGGCCCAGGTGGCTTCGCGCAGGGTGTCCTGCGGGGGCAGCAGGGAAAGGACCCCGGGGTCCAGCACATCGTCGGTGGGCTGTCCGGTGCGCTGCAGGACTGCGACCCGGCGGCCGAGGAGCTGGGAGGCGGAGGAGGTCAGTCTGTTGTGGGCGAGGAACTCGGCGAAGAGGCGTCCCACGTCGAAGGCGGAGTCCGCCAGCCTGCCGCGGCCCTGGCGGTGGTGGAGCAGCATGGCCCGCCCCGCGCAGTCCACCAGGGTGGCGAGCCCCGTGACGGCATCGGCGCCGTGGCCCATGTTGCGGGAGTTGTCGTTGTACAGACGGACCGCCTGGTCGTAGGCGGCGACGGCGAGTTCGGCGTCGCCGCTCTTCTCCTGGGTCCGGCCGAGGACGGCGGCGCTCCTGGCGAGGGCGTACCAGTCGTCGTACGCGGCGTCCACCGCGTCATTGGCCTGGTCCACTGCGCTGAGCAGGGCCCCGCTCCGCAGAGTGGCGAGTGGTTCGGTGCCGGGCTGCCCTTCGAGCGGGTCGTAGGTGGAGCCGGACTGCGGGGCAGAGGACCCGGGCAACGGCGTCCCCGGTAAGTGCGGTCGCGCGGTGCCCGATGCGCCGTCGTGCTGGTTTCTGTGCCGCCAGAACGCCATCCCGTGTTCCCCTTCCGAGACCTCTCGCGAGCAACAAGCCTGCGCTGAACGAATGTTCGCAGCGTGGTACGACCCCGACAAGGCCCGGTCGGTCCTCTCGCGCTGCGTTCGCTGGGGCCACGTCAACCGGATCAAGCTGCTCAAGCGCCAGGTGCGTCCGGCCGTGCCGACTTCGCGCTGTCGACGAGGAGAGTCCTGCTGCCGTGACGCACGCGGAACATCAGCAAGCGGGCAGATCGGCCGGACGGCCCACGGCATAGACCGTGACAGGCCCTTCGGCCGGAGGGCCGGGGACTCGGCCGGGCCCCAGCCGTAGCCCCAGCCGCGGGCCGTGGCGAGATCCAGGGCGCCGTAGTCGGTGCTGACCGCGGTGGCGACGACGGGGTCGCCGGGGTGGCGGGGGTCGAGCGGGAAGTTCCGGTGGCCGTCACGACACCCAGTCGCCACCCCCGCCTTGTCATGCGAGGGATGCCAGTGGGCGGCGCGTAGCGGTGTTCGATCAGGCGGCATCGGTCGGCCCATGCCGGCTCGCCTTCCTGCTAGCGTCCTGCGGTGATCTCTCTGGGGGAACCCGCGTTCTTCACCTGCCTGCGCGACGCGCGACGGGTGCTCGTCGCCGGTGCGGGCGGCGGCTTCGACGTGTACGCCGGGCTGCCGCTCGCACTCGCGTTGCGGTCGGCCGGCAAGGAGGTGCACCTCGCCAACCTGTCCTTCGCCGACCTGTACGGCCTGGACCTCGATGTGTGGGTGGACCAGGACGTCGCGGCCGTCGGGCCCGACACCCCCCTGCGCGGCGACTACTTCCCCGAACGGACGCTCGCCCAGTGGCTCGCGACGCAGGATCTGCCGTCGACCGTGTACGCGTTCCCGAGCATCGGGGTCGCTCCGCTGCGGGCGGCCTACCGGACGCTGATCACGCATCTCGGCGGTGTCGACGCGGTCGTGCTGGTGGACGGCGGGACCGACATCCTGATGCGCGGCGACGAACACGGTCTCGGCACCCCGGAGGAGGACATGGCGAGCCTGGCCGCCGTGAGCGGGCTCGACGAGGTCCCGCACCGGCTGGTGGCCTGCCTCGGCTTCGGGGTGGACGCGTATCACGGCGTGAACCACTCGCTCGTACTGGAGAACCTGGCCGCCCTGGACCGGGACGGCGCCTATCTCGGGGCGTTCTCGCTGCTGGGGGCGGCGCGGGAGGGCGCGCTGTATCTCGACGCGGTGGCGCACGCCCAGCGCCACACCGCGAGCCACCCGAGCATCGTGCACGGATCCGTCGCCGCCGCAGTGCGCGGTGACTTCGGCGACGTCCGGTTCACGGAGCGGACCAAGGGCGGCGAGTTGTTCGTCAACCCGCTGATGGCACTGTACTTCTGTGTGGACCTGCCCGGACTGGCCCGCCGCAACCTCTACCTCGGTCTGCTGGAACGGACTTCGCTGATGCGGCAGGTGAGTTCCGTGATCGAGGAGTTCCGCACCACGCTGCCCCGCCAGCGTCCGCCGCGGGCATTCCCGCACTGAGCCGTCCCCCGGTGCGGGCCGGGGTCCTGGCAGGGGCTCGCATGACACACTCGGTCCGGGTCGTCACAGGTGGCGGCGACGGGAGGTAGCACCTTGCTGACATTGGATTTGCACCCGATCTTCCGGAACAACCGCGACATCGAACTCGCGCTGCGGCAGATCGTCTTCCAGGCGAAAAGCACGGGGGAGCCCGTCGTGCAGATCATTCACGGAAAGGGCACCGGGCAGCTCAAGGGGCGCGTCCTCGCGTTCCTCGGCCAGAAGCACATCAGGAAGCTGTACGACCGCGTGGAGATCGACACGGTCAACACGGGGCGGATCCTGGTCCACTTCACGGCACGCCCCTGAGCTCTCTCCCGCCGGCGAAAGGGCCCGGCGAGCAGCAGTACGCTCGCCGGGCCCTCGGAGTCGAGGCGTCGGTGCTACCCGATGCCGTAGCCGGTGATCTCGCCCATCCACTTGATCAGGTCGCCCGGGTCCTCGTTGGCGCCGTGGCCGCCGTCCCAGTACATCTTGAGATTGACGTCGTCGCCGAGGTTCTGTGTCCTGAGGGCGAGGTTGGTGATCGCGGTCAGGGAGTGCGTGGTGTCACTGGTGCCGATCCGCAGCCACCAGTGCCTGGCCCGCCGGGGGTTGCGCTTCTCCAGGTAGTGCATCGGGTTGGCCAGCATGACCTTGTGCGGGATGTCGCTGTCGACCGTGGCGGTCCTGTCACCGGTCGCGTACCGAAGGCCGAAGTCGGTGAAGTGCCGGGCGTTGTGGGTCTCGTCGCCGAAGTAACCCGGCTCCGGCTCCGACAGGGCCTTGTCGTCGAAGGCGGGCACGGGACGGGACCGGCCGATGTGTGCGATGTAGCCGTCCCAGGAGAAGGACGCCTCGTCGCCCGACCACGTGATGAAGGGGTTGGCGGTCAGGTACGTCGTCCGGTCGGTGTCCGAGAGGGCCCGCAGGTGGCTGGTCGCGGCCGGCCGCACGTAGTTCTCCAGCAGGTAGCGGTCGTAGTTGGCGGCCGTCACCCGGCCGAACCCGCCCACGCCATGGAGACCGAGGGACGTCTGATAGGACGCGAACTGCGAGGTCAGCTCCTTCGAAGCCGTCTGGTCGACCAGCTCGCCGTCCAGCTCGGCCGAGCCGAACATCCACTCGTAGGCCTTGTCGGCGTTGCCGAGGTCGATGATGGGGCAGAAGACGGCGGAGGCGAACACCGCGTCGCTCGCCTCGGCCGCGCCGATCTCCCGGAGATAGGGCTCGAACAGCGAGCTGCCCACCGAGGCGCCCATCATCGAGGAGAAGTTGCCGCCGGCGCTGCCGCCGTTGGTGATGATCCTGCTGGGATCGCCCGGCAGCACGCCCCTGTTCTTGTGGACGTACCGCAGGGCCGCCTTCAGGTCGACGAGGGCGGCGGGGGCCTTGCCGTAGTACTTGCCGTCCTTGACGTTCTCCCGGCCGCGGGCACCCGAAGTCACCACGACATAGCCGGCGGCGAGGGCCAGCGCCGAGTTGTCGCCCTGGTCGCCCGCCCCGGGCGGCAGCGGGGCCGCGGACGTGGAGGTCGTGGTCGGAGCGGTGCTGGGGAAACCGCCGCCGGGGTTCGTGCCGCCGGTGGGTGTGCCGGAGAGGAAACCACCGAGCGGGATGGAGAAGAAGATCGGAGCACGGGAGGCGTCGAGGGCCCTCCCGTCGATCTCGACCGGCTCCTCGACGTTGAGGCACTGGTACGTCGCGTCCACGGGGTCGGCGACGTAGACGATGTTCTCCCAGAACCGGTAGGTGACGGTCTTGTCGGTGCCGTCGGCCGTCGTGACGGTCTTGGTCTCCGTCGTGTAGGAGTCCCTGGGAAACGTCAGCGAGTTTCCGGTCGACGCCGCAGCGCCCTGCGTTCCGCCGTAGTACCAGGCGGTTGCCGCGCCCGCCGCGGTGGCTGCCATACCGGAAAGGAAAATTCGGCGCTTCACATCATCACCTTTGTCGGAGTGCGGGTTCGGGATGACCTTTCGACCGCGGGCGACGCTCCTTGGCACGGTCGAGCGGTTGATGCTGTGCCTTTCCTGCGAAGGAGAGTCGCGCCGGGTCGATATCGGGTCATTCGGTCGCGCTTCCCCGGCACGGTCGGGTGAGACCGAAGTGGACACGAGGGCCGCGTCGTGTGGGGGGTGCGACGTGTTCAAACTGCCTTCTGAAAACCGGTTCGCGCGTCCCCTGAATGCCGTCTCTCGCGCATACGGTGAGCGCCGTATCGTGCCCCGCGGCATACGTGGGCCGGCGTAGGGCGAACCGGTGCCCGAACCCCTGGGCGACCGCACCGAGACCGCGAAGGTGCAGGTCGCGCCGTGTGTGCGGGCGGCCGCCGCCGGAAAGGCGGCAGCGGTGCGGCGCGACGGGCGGGGTGTCCCCGCCGGTTGCGGCGCGTACCGTGAACGGCGTGAACCGTGTGTGCGCACGCTGTTGCGAGAAAAGACCGGCCGGAGTCCGGCGATGGTGAGTGTGCCGGACGGAATCCGGAGCCGGGCGCTCGCCGACCCGTTCCTCGTCGACGGCTCGCTCGCCGTTCTCTGTGCGGCCCTCGTTTTCCCGGGGTTCCTGGGGAAGGGCGCCCCGGTGTGGCTCGCGATGCTGCTCGCCCTGTTCTCGGCCGGGCCCCTGACGGCGCGACGGAGCATGCCGCTGGCCGTGCTCGCGGCGACGACCGTCGTCTTTCTGGCGGCCCTCCTGTGGATGCGGGAGCCGGGCCCGGGAATGGTGTGCTGTCTCGTGGCCCTGTACTCCGCGGCCGTGGCGGCCCCCCGCACCCGTGCTCTCATCATCGGCGCGGTCACCGCGGTCGTGGTCCCGGTCATCACGCTTCTTGTGACAGGGCGTCACCTCCTCGACCCGGGCAACCTCGTGCTGATCGCCCTGCTCGGCGCGACCACCGCCATCGGGGATGCCACCAGGAACCGCCGCGCCTACATCCAGGCCATCAAGGACCGCGCCCTGCGCGCCGAGCGAACCCGGGAGGTGGAGGCACGCCGACGGGTGGCCGAGGAGCGTCTGCGCCTCGCCCGCGACCTGCACGACATCGTGGCCCACAGCATCACGGTGATCAACTTCCAGGCCGGGGCGGCCGTCCACCTGCTGCGCCGGCAGCCCGAAGCGGCCGAAGCGGCCATCGAGCACGTCATCGCGGCGAGCGGCAGCACGCTGGCCGAACTCGGCACCATGCTGACCGTCCTGCGCCAGCCCGACGGCGAACCGCTCCCTCCGGAGCCCATGCCCACCCTCGACCGCCTCGACGATCTCCTCGACGGCTTCCGGGCCGCCGGCCTGACGATCGACATCCAGCGCGGCGGACGGAACCTCGGCCTGAGCCCGGCCGTCAGCATGGCCGGCTACCGCATCATCCAGGAGTCGCTGACCAACGCACTCAAGTACGCCACGCCCCGGACCGCGACGGTCCGCCTGTCCTTCGCCGCGCATCGGCTGCGGATCACGGTGGTCAACCCGGTGGCCCGCGACGAGGTCCGGCCGAGCTCCTCCGCCACGCCCGCGGTACCGTCCGCGGCGCGCTGGGGCACCGGTCGTGGCCTGCTGGGCCTGCGCGAGCGGGCCGCCTCCGTCGGCGGTCGCCTCGACGTCGAGGCGGGCCCCGAGGAGTTCAGCGTGGACGCCTTCCTTCCCGCATCCCGGACGAAGCCCTGAGCCGCGGGCTCCGGCTTCCGGCTTCCGGTTTCCCGCTACCGGTCCGCGGCCGCGGGGCGCACCAGGCCCGTCTGGTACGCGATCACCACGAGCTGTGCCCGGTCCCGGGCCCGGAGTTTGGCCATGGCGCGATGGACATGGGTGCGGACGGTCTGGCGGGAGATGATCAGGTGGTCGGCGATCGCCTCGTTGGACAGCCCCTCGGCCACCAGCGCCACGATCTCCCGCTCACGGTCGGTGAGTCCGGACAGTTCCCCGGACCGGACGGGCGGCGGTCCGTCGGGGAGCGCGAGGTACCTCGTGATCAACGTCTGCGTGGCCCTGGGCGACAGCAGAGCCTCGCCGCGCGCCGCGACCCGGATGGCCTCCGGCAGTTCCGCGGGGCGCATTCCCTTCCCCAGAAAGCCGCACGCCCCGGCCCGCAGTGCCTGCAGGACGTACTCGTCCACCTCGTAGGTGGTGAGGATGACGATGCGGACGTCGTCCAGGTCGGGATCCGCGGCGATCTCCCGCGTGGCCGCCAGGCCGTCCAGCTCCGGCATGCGGATGTCCATCAGCACGACGTCAGGTGTGGTGCGGCGGACGATCTCGATGGCCTCGCGGCCGGTCTCGGCCTCTCCCACCACCTCCAGATCGTCGGCCGAGTCGATCAGAATGCGGAACCCGCCCCGCAACAGAGCTTGGTCGTCGGCGATGACCACCCGGATCGAGGCGTCGTTCATGCCGTCACCCTACGGCAAAACGGAGACTTCGTCTCCGGCTACGAAGGGGGCGGTCACGGCGGTGCCCCACAGGGCGGGCGTCGGCCCGTGGGACGCGCGGGTGGCGTGGCGTGGCGGGGCGGGGCGTGGCGAGGCGAGGCGTGGCGTGGCGTGGCGGGGCGCGGCACGGCCAGGTACGGCGCGGGGTGCAGCGAGGTGCGGCGCCTCCTGCCGCCCGCGGTCCGCAGGCCGCCTCGCCACGTGGACCGTCGCACGCAGCCGCGCTCCGGTCTGCCGACCCGCGCCGCCTCCGCCCGCCCCGGTGCCGGGACGGTGACGGGGGCAGCGACCGGGAGGGGCATCGGCCGGGCCCGGCCACGCAACCATGGCCGCAGCCGCAGCCGCAGCCGCAGCCGCAGCCGGATGGCCGTCCGCCGGGCTCAACCGTCCGGATGGCCGCCCGCCGGGCTCAGCCGTCCGGATGGCCGCCGGCGGCCGATGTGGCCGACGCATCCGGCACCGTGGACGTGTCCGCCCGGACGGCTCGCTTCGCCGCCTGGATCTGCTCGTAGACATGCGTCCGCAGTTCGGTGAAACGGGGCGCGACCCGGGTGTGCAGTTGATCCCGTTCGTCGGGCAGATCGATCCGGAGCTCGTCCTGCACGACGGTCGGCGAGGCGGAGAGGACGATCACCCGCTCGCCGAGGTAGACCGCCTCGTCGATGTCGTGCGTGACGAACAGGACGGTGATCCCGCGCTCCCGCCACAGCGCCCGCACCAGGTCCTCCAGGTCGGCGCGGGTCTGCGCGTCGACCGCCGCGAACGGCTCGTCCATCAGCAGGACCTGGGGCTCGTAGGCCAGCGCCCGGGCGATCGCCACGCGCTGCTGCATCCCCCCGGACAACTGCCAGGGATACGCGTCGGCGGCGTCCGGCAGCCCCACCGACCGCAGGGCGTCGGTGACCAGTTCCCGGCGTCTAGCCTTCGGTGTCCCCTTCTCCTTCAGGGGGAGTTCGACATTGTCGGCGACCCTCATCCAGGGGAAAAGGCTGCGCCCGTACTCCTGGAAGACGATCGCCATGCCGCGCGGCGGGCCGGTCACCGGCACGCCGTCGAGGAGCACCTGTCCCGCCGACGGACTGAGCAGTCCGCCCATGCACTTCAGCAAGGTCGTCTTGCCGCAGCCCGACGGGCCCACCAGACAGACGAGTTCACCGGCCTTCACCGTGAAGGTGAGATCGCGGACCGCCTCCACCTGCCGGCCGGACCCCTGATAGATCTTCCTCAGGCCACGTACGTCGAGCATGGTTTCGCCCTTTCGGAATGTTCACTCATGACCGCCGGGTGGACGCGCGCAGCCCGTGGTACCAGCCGAGCACCCGGCGCTCGACGACCTGGAAGGCGAGGGAGAGCAGGAATCCGAGCAGGCCCAGGAGCAGGATTCCGGTCCACATGTCGGGGATGGCGAAACTGCGCTGGAACTGCACGACGGTGAAGCCGATGCCGTTGTTCGCAGCGAACATCTCGCTGATGACCATGAGGATGATGCCGACGGAGAGGGCCTGGCGCAGACCGGCGACGATCTGCGGACTCGCCGCGCGCAGCACCAGGTGGCGCAGCCGTCCGACGCCATGGATGTGATACGAGCGCGCCGTCTCCAGCATGACCGAGTCGACCGCGCGCACGCCCTCCACCGTGTTGAGCAGGATCGGCCAGACACAGCCGCTCGCGATCACCAGGATCTTCATCGTGTCGCCGATGCCCGCGAACAGCATGAGCACCGGCACCAGTACCGGGGGCGGCACGGCACGCAGGAACTCCAGCACGGGCTCGCAGAAGGCCCGCACCCCACGGTGGGAACCGATGAGCGTGCCCAGGCCGACGCCCACGACACCCGCGAGCGCGCAGCCGGCGGCCAGCCGCAGCAGGCTGGGCACCAGGTCGGTGCGCAGACGCTCGCCGGTCCACACCGAGGGAAAGGTCCGGAAGATCGTGCGCAGCGGCGGCCAGAACGGGTCGGTGCTGCCGCTCGACGCGACCCACCACAGCGCCAGCAGCACCGCGGGCAGGCCGACCGCGAACAGCACCTGCCGGGTCAGCGCCCTCACAGGACGGCCTCCCCGCGTACGGACTGGTGCCATGCCAGCGCCCGCCGCTCCACCGCCCGGGCCCCCAGGTTGATCAGGAGCCCCAGGACTCCGGTCACCGTGATCAGCGCGTACATGTCGGGCACGGCCTGCGACGCCTGGGCCACCGCGATCAGCGAACCCAACCCCGGTGCCCCGATGACCAGTTCGGCCGTGATGGCCAGCACCAGGGCGACCGCCGCGGCGAGCCGGATCCCGGTCATGACGTAGGGCAGGGCCGTCGGCCAGATCACGTGCCGGATGCGCGCCCGGGTCCCGAGTCCGTACGACCGTGCCGTCTCGTCGGCGACGGGGTCGACGTCCTGGACGCCGTACAGCACCTGGACGAGCACCTGCCAGAACGACGCGTACACCACCAGCAGGAGCACCGAGCGCAGTTCGGTGCCGTACAGCAGCACCGCCAGCGGGATCAGTGCCACGGACGGGATGGGACGCAGGAACTCGATCGTCGACGCCGTCACCTGGCGGAGAAACGGCACGACGGTGATGAGTAGGCCGCAGAGGACGGCCGCGCCCGCCGCGATCGCCAGGCCGATCACCCAGCCGGTCAGCGTGTCCCCGAGCGCCGACCAGAAGGCGCCGTCGCCGAGTTCCCCGCCCAGCGCGCCGGCGATCCTGCTCGGCGGCGCGAAGTAGTCGGCGTCGACCAGGCCGAGCCGTGGCACGGCCTCGCCGAGGGCGAGGAAGGTCGCGAGCCCCGCCGCTCCGAGTGCGATGTCCGGACTTCTCACGGCAGCAGCTCGTCCAGGTCCGGGGCGGTCTTGAACAGGCCGTCCTGCTCGCCGAGTTGCTCCAGCGTCTCCACCGAGGACCGGCTGATGTCCTGCGGCCACTTCGGCAGGGTCATCTTCGAGACGACGGAGGACGGGATCTGCGTGTACGTGGAGACCACGTCGCGGACCTCGTCCGGGTGGCCGTTCGCGTAGGCCAGCGCCTCCGCCGTGGCCTTCTGGAACTTGCTCACCACCTGGGGGTTCTGCTTCGCGTACTTCTGCGAGGTGAAGTACATGGCGACGGTGAGATCCTTGGCCACGTCCACGTAAGGTGACGCGATCTCCACGCCTCCCTGGTTCAGTACGGTGGTCAGCGCGGGCTCGACCGTCATCGCGGCGTCCACCTGTCCCTTCTCCAGGGCTGCGGGCATCTGGTCGAAGGCCAGCTCCACGAACTTCACCTTCGACGCGTCACCTCCGGCCTTGCGCACGGACTCGCGGACCGAGGTGTCGAGGATGTTGTTCAGCGTGTTGACGGCGACCGTCCTGCCCTCCAGGTCCTTCGCGGACTTGAGGGAGCTGCCCTTCTTCACGACCAGCGCGCCGTAGTCGTGGCCCTCCACACCGGTGGATGCCGCGCCGTTGGAGACCGCCTTCACCTGGACGTCGTTGCTCTGCGCGATCATCAGCGAAGTCGTGTTGCTGAAACCGAACTGGAACTGGCCGCTGACCACGCCCGGCACGATGGCCGAGCCGCCCTGCGCCGTGGTCATCGAGACGCTGAGACCGTATTTCTTGTAGATCCCCTTCTTCTGGCCGAGATAGACGGGGGCCACATCGACGATCGGAATGACTCCGACCTTGACGTTGGTGATACCGCCGCTGTCCGACGCGGAGCCGTCGGAATTGCCGGACGAACCACAGGCCGTGGCCCCGAGCAGAAGCGAGGCGGCGACGATGCCGACGAATAGGCGTTGCATTTTCTGTCCTCCCGCGGCCGCATCGGAAATGTTCCGGCCGGTCCGCGCGCAATGAGATGTGGCAGGGAGAAAGACGAAGGGTCAGGACATGGCGTCGAGTTCGACGTGCCAAAGGTGTCGCCCGCGGCTCACCCGCACATCCCCCGGACACCGTCACTGGCCCGTACGACGTCTGCCGTACGACGGGTGAGGGATACGTTCACAGCCGTAGCGAGCCCATTGTCAGTGGCCCCGCATACGGTTGCCCCATGGATCGACAGCGGTCGTCGCCTCGCCGAGAGGACAACAGCGGAACCCCGACGCACGGGGCAGGAGCGGTCGAGAGGCATGGGGCCGGGTAATCGCCTGGCTTGAACGGAACGACCCTGAAACTCTGGCCGCGCTCGGCGGCCCGGGGAGCCACGCCGCCATCAGAGAAGCCGAACTGCGCATGGGCCTGGACCTGCCGGCCGATATGCGGCAGTGGCTGCTGGCGAACGACATCGACGCCGGCAGGCAACCCGAAGATCAGTCCTGTCTGGTGGCGCTGGGGTGCCAGATGGACATCCCCGGCGGCCATCTCCTTCTCGGGCTGACGGACATTCAGCGGGTCTACCTCAGCCGCACGGGCTTGGAGGAGATGCAGCCGTCCGCAGACCCCGACCACCCGTTCTGGCGTCGTGAGTGGGTGCCCATCGCCGCGGAGAGCGACGGTCTCTACGGGACGTTCCTGGACACGCTCAGCGGAACCATCGGTACCTGGGACGAGGCATACGGTCCCGAGGAGGGCGTGTACGCCTCGTTGTCCGCCTTCTTCCAGGAGACGGCGGACCGACTGGAGGGGGTGTCCTCGGGAGACTGGAGAGGCCCTGGCGGGTCTGCCAGGCACCGTATGCTCGATCCCCGTCCCGAGGACGAACCGGTACGCCTGTGGGCACGCGCCAACGGTTATCTCGTCAATGATCGTGGACGTGTCCCCGCGTCCGTCCGCGAGGCCTACGAGATGTCACAGAGGTGAGTACCGGCTCCGGCCGCGCCGGCCGACGACCAGCGGTTGGGCCGCCCTGCCCGCCGTCACCGCCTGGTTCGTACGGCTGACACGGTGCTGATGAAAGGAACGGGGCGCTGCCGGACACGGACAGGTCGTGGAATCCATGACGGAACAGGAGACGCGTCGGCAGCGGCGCGCGCGCTTCGAAAGTCTGGCGCACGTGGTGACGGAACCCCTGCACCGGTATCTGTTGCGGCGAACTGCCCCTGACATGGTCGAGGACGTCCTGTCCGAGACGATGCTGGTGCTGTGGCGTCGCATCGACCATGTACCCGGGCTGGGAACCGGTTCCCTGCCCGACCGCGATGACGTGCTCCCCTGGTGTTACGGGGTGGCACGGGGCTGCCTGGCCAACGCCCGCCGGGCGGACGGCCGCAGGCTCCGCCTGGTGGAACGGCTGACGCACGCTCAGCAGGCGCCCGCGGAAGCGGCCGCCGACCACAGCGACCTGCACTCCGCGCTGAACGCGCTCGGGGAGCTGGATCGTGAGGTGGTGCGGCTGTGGGCGTGGGAGGGGCTGGCACCGCGGCAGATCGCGGAGGTGACCGGGCTGACGTCCAATGCGGTGAGCATGCGGCTTCACCGGGCGAAAAAGAAACTCGCCGATCGGCTGCAGCCGGGGCGAAAGAATTCCGAGCGCCCCGGACACAAGGTGAATGAAGAAAGGAGCAGTCAGTGAATGACGACGAGTTGCTGGCCCTGTTGAGGGCCGGGGATCCGGCACTGACCTCACGAGCTCCGCTGCCCGACATCGATCGCCTTGTGGAGGCTGCCTTGAACACCGATTCCGCGCTCCGACCGGAGAACACCGCCACCGACACCACGCCCACGGCAAAGGCCACCGCGCGAAGGGGACGCCGGAGTCTCCTCGGGCTCGCAGCGGCTGCCGCACTGCTTCTCGGAGGTGGAATCACCGCGGGAATTGCGGCGAATTCCGGCAACGGCCACTCGACCACGGCCGGCGCCTCGCTGAACCTGACCCTCCCCGGCAGCAGCGCCCAGGGCAAGTGCCAGGCGCCGGTCCCCGACCAGCTGGCCGGATACCCGACGCTCTTCTACGGGACGGCCACCTCCGTGAAGGGCCCCCTGGTCACCTTCCACGTCGATCACTGGCTGCGCGGGGGCGGCACGCACACGGTCGTGGTGAGCAGCGACCCCGACTTCCCGGAGAGTCTGACCTTCACGGTCGGGGAGCACTACATCGTGGCCGCCGACAAGGACGGCACCATTCCCTCGTGCGGCGCGAACTGGGCCTCGGACGAGACCTGGAAGGAATTCCGCCAGGCCTTGGCGAACTGATGGCGAACTGAGGCCACGACCTCGGATCTCTCCTGCGCCGAAGTAACGAGGCGACGAGGGCGTTCCCGGGCACCGCGACGAGATGGTCGTGGTGCCCGGGAACACCTGCCGAGCGATGCGGGCCGGGCCGGGCCGTGAAAGCTTCGACGTGCCCTCGCCGCCGGTCGGTGTCGGCCTGGGCGGCGGCGGCCGGACCTAGCTCCGGTCGTCGGCCTCCAGTACCGGCCGGCTCACTGTCCCGGTGACCGGGGGAGCGGGGGCGAGGCCGGCTCCCCGGGTCGCTCGTCGGGCGAGCGGTACGAGGGAGACGGCGATCGCGCCGCCCACTCCGGCCAGGGCGAAGACGGTGAAGCCCCAGCTGTCGTGGCCGTTGTCGGCCAGCGCGCCGACCAGCCAGGGGCCGAGCACCGCGCCGCTGCGGCCGACCCCGGTCACCCAGCCCAGCCCGGTGGCCCGTGCCCTCTCCGGGTAGACGGTGCTGGTGGCGGCGTAGACCATGACCTGCGCGCTGAAGAGCCAGATCCCGGTGACGGCCACCACGACATAGGTGACGGCCAGCGACAAGTGCGTCTGGAGCAGCAGTGCGCCGACCGCCGTGAGGACGAACCAGATCGCCGAGACCCGTACCGCGCCGTAGCGGTCGGCGGTGCGGCCGGCGATCAGCATGCCGACGATTCCGCCCGCGTTGATCACGAGCAGGAAGCTGACCGAGGAGGTCATGCCGTAGCCGGAGGCCAGCATCATCTGCGGCAGCCAGGTGCTGACGCCGTAGACCAGGAGCAGACCGCAGAAGGACGCGAGCCACAGGAGCGGCGTCGCGAAGCGGGACTCGGGGGCGAACAGGGCGCGTACCGCATCCAGGCGACCCTTCGCACCCGCAACCGGTGCTGTGGCCGGGACGGCCCGCGGCAGCCCGTACCGGTCGGTGATCGCGTCGGCACGGTCCCGCCGTCCCTGCGCGAGCAGGACCCCGGGCGACTCCGGCATCAGCTTCAGCAGCAGCGGTACGGCGATCACGGCGGGGATCACGCCGGCCCAGAACACCCAGCGCCAGCCCGCCGCCGGGGCGAGCGTCAGACCGAGGCCGGTGGCGGCCATTCCGCCCACGTGGTAACTGGTCATCAGCAGGCCGGTTGCCAGGGCGATTCGGCGGGGCGGGGCGAACTCCATGACGATGGCGAGGCACAGCGGCATCAGCCCGCCGAGCCCGAGGCCGGCCAGGAACCGGCCGGTGCCGAACAGCGCGGGGTCCGCGGCCGCGGCGCACACGGCCGAGCCGGCGGAGAAGAGGCTCACGCTGGCCACGAGCACGGGCCTGCGTCCGACCCAGTCGGTGATGTTTCCGGCGGTGAGCGCTCCCACGAGCATGCCGAACGTGGTCCAGCTGCCGATGGTTCCGGCGGTGGCTTTGCTGAGGCCGAGATTGCTGTCCTCGAGCAAATGCGGCAGGACGGCGCCGTAGATGTTGACGTCCATGCCGTCGAAGAAGACGGCGAGCCAGCACAGGGCGAGGACCGGGGCGACGGTACGCAGGGTGCGGGCGGCCCGGGGAGGCGTGTCGGGCGGAGACATGGCTGTGCCGAAGGCGGGCATGGAGGCTCCAGAGGGGGTTCGTGCGCGGCTCGGTCGCAGCCTTCGGGCGGACCTGCCCACGGCTGCCGGCGCGAATGTTCGGACAGTGAAGATTTCTTCAGCGACCGGGCCCTGAGTGTGTGGGGGTCGATCGAGCCGCGTCAAGAGCCGGAGCCGTGGATTTTCCTTCAGTCGCGTGGTGCGCCCGAGGCGTCCGGATCCGGCGACGGCGGGTCGATCCAGTGCGATCCCCGCAGGTCGAAGCGCCTGCCGTAGTCCTCTCCGGGGAGCGGTTCCGTGTGCTCGGGACCGGCTCGCAGGCCGTCCAGCAACAGCCGCAGATAGCGGCGCCACAGATCCGGCTGCCCGGTCCGTTCGGTCACCGCGGCCAGCATCTGCTGGATCACGACCAGGTCCCAGGGCTCCGCGTCCGCACGCAGCGCGCCCTGCTCCTTGGCCCGTTCGACCGCGAGGTCGACATTGCGCCTGATCTGCTCCTGGTGCCGCAGTCCCGCCGGCATCGCGCGGTCACTGTGGAGCACGACCTCGCGCAGGCCGCGGTCGAGCGCCTGCAGTGCGGCCACCCGCTCCAGGCTGACCGTCAGCCCGCGCCAGGCGTCGGCGTCCTCCGCCCCCTCCCGGGTGGCCTCCTCGACGCGCGCGAACATGTCGTCGACCAGCTCGTCGATCAGGGCCTGCTTGTTGGCGAAATGGCGATAGGCCGTGCCCACCCCCAGCCCGGCATGGCGGGCGACGTCGTCCAGGGTCGCCTTCAGGCCGTGATCGCGGAACACCTCGCGGGCGGCGGCGAGGAGCTTGCGCCGGTTCAGTTCACGGTCGCGCCGCGGCCTGGACGCACGCGCCCCGCCGGAACCGCCGGAACCGCCGGAACCGCCGGCCTCGCCGGATGCGGAGTGTGCCGCCATGCAGAGGTCTCACTTTCGGGGCGCGCGATCGTCCTGGCACATCGTACGACCGCGCCCTCCACGCCTCTGGCAGCGCGGACAGGCGGCCGGCCCATGCACCCGGATGAAATGGAGATTGAATCTCCGTTTCGTGTTACGGTGGCGGCGCAACGAAACGGAGATTCAATCTCCGGATGTGTTTCCGTCCGATACGGCAGGAGAAGGCGCGATGGATCGACACGATGCGGTTGCAGGCCACGGTGCGCGGGGGCAGTGGCGATGGCCTGGGCGCCCGGGGCGGATCGCCGCCCTGGTGGCGGTCACCGGCGTGATGTGTGTCGGTCTGGCCGGATGCGGGGGCGACGACTCCTCGGCCGGATCGTCCGCCGCGTCGGCATCGGCATCGGCCTCCGCATGTCCGACCGCCGCCTCGGGAACGTCGGCAGGGGGCGGCGCACCCGCGGGGATGCCCAGCGGCGTACCGTCCGGAGCCTCGGGCGGCGGGGGTGCGGGCTTCGTTCAGGCGAAGACGATCAAGAAGACCGACAACAGCACCAGCACGGTCATCAACCCCACGGGCCCGGAGATCACCTGCGACACGTCGGCGGTCACGGCGACCGACGACATCACCTACTCCTCGCCGACCACCCAGGGCAAGAAGACCGACCTGAAGCTCGACATCCAGGTGCCCAAGTCCGCCGGCAAGAAGCCGCTGGTGGTCTACGTCACCGGCGGTGGCTGGATGCTGTCGGACCGGACCGCCAACCTCGATCAGCGCACCTACGTCGCCGACCAGGGCTATGTGGTCGCCAGCATCCAGTACCGCACCACGACCAGCGGCGCCACCTACAAGGACGCCCTCGCCGATGTGAAGTCCGCGATCCGCTACCTGCGGGCCAACGCCGACACGTACGGCATCGACACCGACCACGTCTTCGTGTGGGGTCAGTCGGCCGGGGGCTATCTGGCGGCCATGACCGGTGTCACCAACGGCGACAAGACGTACGACGCCGGCGACCACCTCGACCAGAGCAGCCAGGTCCAGGGCGTGGTCGACGAGTTCGGCCCGGCCGACCTGTCGGAGCTCGCCGCCGACTACGACCAGGCCGCCAAGGACTTCAACTACGCCGCGGGCAACGCGGCCGCGCAGTGGGTCTACGGCCCCGGGACCACCAAGTCCATCAAGCAGTACACCAGCCAGATGGCCGCCGCCTCCCCGGCCACCCACATCTCCTCCTCGACGCCCCCCTTCCTCCTCCTCCACGGCACCGCCGACCCCCTGGTCTCGCCCAGCCAGACGCTGAATCTGTTCACCGCCCTCAAGGACAAGGGCGTCGACGCCAAGCGCGTGGTGCTCACGGGGGCCGGCCACGGCGACACCACCGTCACGGCGGCGATCTCCCAGAGCTCGTCGAGCACCCCTTCCGGGTCGGCCGGTTCGTCCGCCGACGGCGGAGCGAAGCCGTGGTCCACGAAGAAGACGATGAGCTACATCACGGACTTCCTGGCCGGGCACGCCGACTAGTCCGTCACCGCAAGCGGGACGGAAGGTGCTGATGCGCCGGTGCCGGGACTGCGCCGGCGCATCACCGGCGCGCCGCGCCTCGCGCTCCCGGAAGGTCAGCCCCGGGGGGCGAGTGCGGTGGACAGGACCTTCAGGGCCACGGCGGGGTGGAACAGCACCGCGGGGGAGGCCACCATGTTCACCACCCGCACGAACCTCGACCAGACGGCCGGGTCCTGCACGGCGACCTGGAAGAGCCTCGTGTTGTACCAGTGCGCGAACCGCGCCCCCAGGGGCTGGGGGTCCGGGTTCCACATCAGGTCCGAGTTGGTGGAGAGCGTCCACGGGCCGAGCAGCAGCCGGCCCACCCGCTTCTGGTAGCCGCCGGCCAGCCCGTCCAGCTGCTTGCCGGACGCGCTGCGGTGGGCCAGCAGCCGCTGCAGCAGCTCCGCCTCCATCGCGGCCACGGTCAGCCCCTGGCCGTAGACCGGGTTGAAGACGCACACCGCGTCCCCGACGGCGATGAGCCGGTCCGGCCAGTTCCTGACGGCGTGATAGGGCCGCCACTGGTTGTCGACGTTGGTGTAGCGATGGGTCGGCTCCTGGACCGTACGGCGCCCGATCTGCCGGGCGAGGTGCGGGTTGTCCAGGCTCTCGGCGAACCGCAGGTAGCCCGTGTCGTCGGCCGGCGGCGGGTCCTGGAAGCCCAGCAGGGAGCACGTCCACCGGTTCCGTTCCACGGCCAGCAGGACCCCGGCCCGGGGCACGCGGGGAGCGAACAGCATCTGGTAGGCGATGTAGAAGTCCGGGTGGCCCGGGTCGCCCTCCGCGGGCCGGTCGAAGTTCATCGACGTGTAGGTGACCTTCGCCTTCACGGTCCGCTTCGGGGGGACCGCGACACCGGCCGCGCCCAGCCAGTCCTCCAGTGAGCTGGACCGCCCGGAGGCGTCGACGACCAGATCGGCGGTGAGGTCGACCGCTTCCGCGTCCTGCTGTCGGCACGTCACACCGGTCACCCGTCCCGAGGCGTCCCGGGTCAGCCCCGAGCACTGCGTGGCGGCCAGCAGGTGACCTCGGAGCGGGCGAGCACCTTGCGCCGCAGCCGGCGCTCCAGCTCGTCGCGGGTGAACGTCTGGATCTGCACCCCCGTCCGGGCCCGGGGTGCGAGTCCGGTCGGCAGCAGGAAGTCGATCCCCTGCCCGTAGTCGAACACCGGCGCACCGGCTTCCCGCAGCTCGTCCCGGAGCCCGGGAAACAGCCGCTCCAGGATCTCGCCGCCCTTGGCCAGCATCGCGTGCGCGTGATAGCCCTGCGGCGCACCCTGGTGAGCACCGGTGTCCTCGTCCACGGCGTCCCGCTCCACGAGGACGACTTCCGCGAAGAAGTCGGCGAGCACCCGCGCGGTCACCAGCCCCGCGTAACTCCCGCCGATGACAACGGCTTTGCCCCAGGTGCGGTTCGTCTGCATGTCGTCTCCCACGCTTGCCGGTGCCGGGCGCATCACGCGGATCAACGACGGCACTGATCAGTGCGACACGGCCGGCCGACCTCCCCCAAGTGCTCGGCCCGGTCCCCGGGATGGACCGGGGCCGGGCCGAACACCGTTGGCGGAGGACTCACTTCACCCGATGCCTACCGGGGATGCGGGAGCAGACGGTGACAGCCACCTGAGCGACAGTGGTGAGCGGGTTTCGGGCGGTGCGCGTCGGCATGAGCCGGGGACTTGGCGATCTCCACCTTGAGGACCGGTGATGCCGGGCTCACATTGCCCGCGAGGTCTTCGAGGCGTACCGCGAAGCCGTACTTCCCCAGATCGAGCGGGGCGCTGACGACTTCGTAGGAGCCGCCCGAGGTGACGGTGTCCTTGCCGACCACGGCCGGGCCGACGGGTCCCTTCGGATCGGCGGTCAGCCGCACCAGCGCGTTGGACTCGACGGACCGGCCCTGGAAGGCGGGTTTGGTGATCGACGTGATGTCGTCCCTGCGGTTGCCGGTGTCGCTCGACGGCAGCAGGTCCGGGGCGGCCGGACGCCTCGGTGCGGTGGTGTCGAGTGTGATCAACAGCCGGTGCGCGCTCTCCCTGCCCGAACCGACGACGTGGGACACCCCGGGGATGCCCGGGTCGTCGGACCGGTCGACGATCACCACCTCCGCGGTGATCTGGTTCTCGCCCTCCACCAGGACGGGGTTCAGACGGATCCGGTACAGCCCCGGTCTGGCGACCGGGTCCACCGGCTGGGCGAAGCCGACGCGCCGTCCGTCGCGTTCCACGGCCACCTTGTAGCCGGGGATGTCGTCCGCGAGCGTGGCCGTGGAGTTCTGCGGCGACAGCGGGATGCCCGCGGCCCGCAGTTCCGAGTCGTCGACCCGCAGGAAGAGCTGCGGACCGCGGATCCTGGTGACGTCGTCGTTGTCGTACCGGCCCGAGTCCGACTTGTGCGCGAGGTCGAGGCCGTAGGGCTCGGGGGCCGCGCGGTTGAGGACGGTGAGGTCGTAGGTGGCCTGCGGCGGGTCGGTCGGCGAGGCGTCACCCGGTCTGGTCGGGTCGGCGATGCCGGCGTCGCTCACCGCGACGAAGTACGGCTGGTCCGCGACGACCGGGATGGCGAGTCTGCTGGTCGAACTGCCCGGCCTGGTCGTGGCGGTGGTCCCGGTGGCCACCTGGTTGCCGAACTTGTCGTACGCGCGGACCTGGAGCCGGGAGATCACCTCGTTGAAGGCGATCTCGGCCCGCAGGTGCCCGGTGTGCCGGGGCTCGACCCTGAAGAAATCGACGTCGGTCGCGCTGTGCAGGGTGAGGCGCGGCCTGGTGACCCTGTTCCTCGTGCCGAGCGCGGTGGCGACGGCGGTGTCGATCGACTCGTTCGGTTCGAAGGCGTCCGGGAAGGCGCCGAGCATCGAGAACACGTCGAAGTAGGTGGTCTGACTGCCCTGGGCCGACGCGGTGGCCGTCGGCGGGGTGGTGTTGCCGGTCCAGGTCGCGTAACCGATCCCGTCGGCCGACCACAGTCCGTTGTACTCCCCGATGCGCAGGGTCTGCTGGGTGGAGCCGGCGCCGCAGGCGAAACGGCAGGGGGCGTTGCGGTCGGGGTCGAAGGGGGAGTCGCTGACCCGGAAGTCCTGCGCCCAGGTCTGCCCGCCGTCGCGGCTCGTCGTGCCGTAGAGCTCCAGCAGGAAGTTGTTGGTGCCGTTCGGCCCGGTGCCGAAGTTGCGTCGGCCGCTGCGGTTGTCGTACCAGGTGACGACCGCGTTGCCGTCCTGGTCGATGTGGGCGGTGGGCATCACGGCGAAGGTGTGGCCCGGCCCGTGGTCGACCCGGCCCCGGGTGAACGTCTGCCCGTTGTCCGTGGAGCGGGCGATGACGACGTCGGCGTCGTCTCCGTTCCCGAAGACGTTGTTCGGGTCGTCGTTGGCGACGACGTAGACGTTCCCCGGCCGTGCCGGGTCGGGCAGGATCCACGGCTGCATGCTGCCCTGGAGCCAGAAGTCGGTCCCGGGGATGTCACCGCCCGGGGTGTTCACCACGTTGCAGGTGATGGTGGCCTGTCCCGGTCCGAACGCCGCTGTCTTCTGCTCGACCGTGCCGGCGGCGAAGTCGGCGCCCCCGGAGCCGTCGCGGAGGAGCTGTGTGGTGCCCAGGCCGGGCAGTCCGTCGGCTCCCTCGTTGCAGCCGTTGGCGTGGTAGGCGACGTAGAGGTCGCCGTTCGGGCCGACCGCCGCGTGGGAAGGCCACACGTTCCCCTCGCCGGCCGCGGAGAGAACCCTCGGCGTCGACCATGTCGTGCTCCCGCTCACGAGGCGGGAGAACTGGATCTGCCACGGGGTGCCGAGGTGCGACCAGACGATGTAGAGGTTGTCCCGGTACGGGCTGGTGGGGTTGGTGTCGGCCACCAGCCAGGGCTTGTCGTCGTTGACGGCACTGTTCGCGCTCACCTGGGTCGCCGTGTACGTCTGGGTCCCCGGCGTCGTCAGGTCGTTGATCCGGGCGACGCCCACCCCGAAGCTGGGGGCGGTGTTGAAACTCGTGGAGAGATGGGCGACGAACAGACGCCCCTGCGAGTCGAAGGCGAGGGACGGGTCCCCCGAGCAGGGGAGGGTCGACGTCCGCGTGATCGGGAAGCCGTCCTTGCCGAAGTTGTTGTCGATCCGGACGGTGCATCCCTGCATGACGGCTACCTGGCTCGGCCTGCGGGGATTGACGGTGGCGTTGTGCGGCTCGTTGCCGTTGGTGGCGAGACTCCGGTCGTCGCCCGCCCACGCGGGTGCGGCGGCGGGACCCATGACCACGAGTGACTGCAGCATGAGAAGAGTGCTGCCGACAACGGTGAGGACGCGCCGTTGAATGTGGCTGTTCAACGTCGTTCCCCCTCTCTGATCCTGCTCATCCCTCTCCTTCTGGTCCGGCCGGGGTACGGTCATCCTGAAGATCTGTTCATCGGGCCAGATGACTGTGACACCGCGTTACTGCTCACCCCGTGAGCGCCCGACCGGGACACGCTGAATTCACCAAGACCCCCACCACGACCATCCGTACGGAGCACCTCGCCCGCCCGCGCGCGCCCGGACCCCGTCGGCCGGGGTGGGGACGGTCGCCGGACACGCGGAGGTCGCCGTGGCGCCGGGGGACGCGCCCCGGCGGGAGCTGTGCGTGCGGCCCGGAACCGTGGTGTCGCTCCTCCTGGAGCCCCGTGTCGACGACAAGCGCTGGACAGGTGTGCGGAGTTCGGCGCCCGCCTTCGCCGTGGCCTCCGGATGGCGGCTGGACGCGGACGGCACCGCCCATGCCTCGCTGCGCTGCGCCGGCACCCGGGGCGGCAGGACCGTGGTCACCGTGACGGCGAAGGCGCCGGACGTGGCGGGCGCGGCGCGGGTCGCCTTCACGCTCGACGTGAACGTGGTGCCGTACCCGGAGCGGGGGTGACCCGGAGGAGTCCGGGTCACCCCCGTCGTGCCGCTGCGTCAGCCGCGGCCGCGCATCTTGATCGTGTAGATGCCGCGGCCGTGGGTGGCGGCGTACAGGGTGCTGCCGTCGGGGCCCGGCTTCAGCTGGAGCACGGCGACCGCGGGGAGCGAACCGACGCGCTCCCACTGCGTGCGCCCCGGGGCGCGGTAGACGACGCCGAGGTCGGTGGCGACGGCGAGGCCGCCGTTCGGGGTGACGACCGCGGAGTTCGCCGGTACGTCGGGGAGGTTCTCGGAGATGTCCTTCCAGGTGGTGCCGCCGTCGGTGGACTCGAAGACATGGCCGACGCCCGCGCCGGGGCCCTCCGTCCAGTGCCGGGAGAAGCCGTTGACGGCGAGGTAGACGTGGTCGGCGTTCTTCGGGTCGATCGCGAAGCCGCTCAGGTAGCGGTTCGGTACCGTCCCGTCCACGGGGAGGGTGATGTCGTGCCAGCCGCTCCCGTCCGCATTACCCACTGAGATGCCGCGGGCGAAGCCCTGGTTGTTGCAGGGGCCGCACCAGGCCGCGTAGACCTTGCCGCCCGAGGCCGCGACGGCGGTGGCGGTGCGGCCGGCACCGAGGTCGTACACGCTCTTCCACTCGTCACCGCTGCGGATGGCATAGCCATGGGTCTGCACCCAGATGTGCCGGCCGCCGGCGACCCAGGTCGCGGGGTTCTTCGCGTCGGCCGCGAGCGGGGCGATGAAGCGGGCCTCGCCGGTGGCGTTGTCCGCGGGGGCGACGTCGTAGGAGGTGGCCTTGGTGGCATCCGTGATCCAACTGCCGTCGTTGACCGCGCAGTTCTGGGTCACCTGGATCGCCAGGTAGACGTACTCCTCCGCGAGGTTGCAGCCGTTGGCCGGGTCGGTGAGGGTGTCGCCGCCGTCGCCGCCGAAGTCGGAGCCCATCACGGTGTCGTTGCTGCGCAGGATCGACTGGCCGTTGTCCTGCAGGCCGCCGGTGACCGAGACACCGCCGTAGGTCAGGTCCTTGCCGACGCCCACCGAGTAGTACTGGAGCGTGTCGATCGTGCCGTCGTTCAGGGAGGTCCAGTCGGTGGCGTGTCCCGAGGCGTCCTGGGAGCCGTCGACCGGGCGCTTGTAGACGCCGCCGTCGTTGCCGACGTAGACGAAGCTCCTGCCGTGGTAGCTGCCGATCGCCACGCCGTGCTGGTCGGAGTGGGTGGTCTGGCTGCAGTCGCCGGTCTGCTTCGCCGGGTCGATGGACCAGCAGGGGAAGGAGAAGTTCCAGTACGGGCCGACGGTGGACCAGGTGGAGCCGCCGTCCTTGGTCTCGTAGACCTCCTCCAGGCCCGCGTAGACGTGGTCGGCGTTCGCCGGGTCGACGGTGAGGAACTGGTTGTACCAGGCCTGCACGCCCGGCATGTAGCCACTGGTCGTCAGCGCCGAGCCGTCGGCGGCCAGGCCCTGGTAGTCGGCGATCTTCGTCCAGGGGCCGGTGGGGGAGCCGGACTTGGAGACGTAGATGCCCTCCAGGCCGCTGTCCGGGTTGGTGTTCAGCTGCTCCGGCGACTGGTCGACGGCGTAATAGCGCGAGCCGTCGGCGGAGCGGGCGAAGGTGACGTTGCCGACGTCGTCCGGGTCGGCCGGCAGGTCGCCCAGTCCGCTGGTGATACGCGTCCAGGTGCCGCCGGCGTCCTTGGTGTAGAAGCCGTTGTAGTCGTCACCGCTGCGCCAGCCGACCGCGAGGACCACCCTGCCCGGGTCCTTCGGGTCGATCGCGATGTCGTTGGCGATGTTCTTGTACGCGGCCGAGGGGTCGCTCGCGAGCGAACCGCCCGGCAGATAGTCGGGGTTGGGCGCGAACTCCAGCTTCCAGGCGCCCTTGAGCGTCTTCGTGGAGTGGCTCCAGACCCCCTCGCTGGTCGCCGCCCACACCTTGCCGCCGCCGAAGCGCAGCTCGTGGACGGTGGTGGACTCCAGCTCGTCGCCGCCGACCCGGCTGCGGGCGGAGAAGGTGCCGTGGTGCGGGTCGGACAGGACGTAGACGCCGCTGCCGAGGTAGGCGTCCGCGTTGGTGGTGGCCTCGCCGGTGCCCAGCCACAGCCGGCCGGCCCCGTCCAGCGCCAGCGCGCCGGTGGACTGGGAGGACAGCCGGTCGCTGATCGGCTGCCAGTGCCCGCCGCCGGACCGGGACCGCCACACGCCGCCGCCCGCGCTGCCCGCGTAGACGTATCCGTGGTCGTCCGCGGCCATGGCCGCCATCCGGCCCGTGACCTTGCCCGAGCCCCCGCTGGAGTTGGAGTCGATGTCGCGGTAGCGGGCGTCGTCGGAGTTGTACGGCAGGTCCGTGATGTTCCGCCAACTGCCGCCCGTGCTGGGCAGGTTGCTCAGATCCGTCCAGGCGGCGCCGTAGGCGCCGGGGGCGACGATGCCGGGCGAGGTGCGGGCCTCGGCGTACTGGTCCGCGCCTTCGGCTATCTCGTCGGCCTCGTTGCCGTCGTCATCGTCCTCGGCTGTCACCTTGGGGGCGACGGACCCCACCGACTGCGTGCGTTCGGCGGCGAGCCGGGCGAGTGCGCGGGCGCCGAACGGGGTGTTGTTCTGGCCGGACGCGGCGCCTGCGGGGAGCGCGACGAGTGCGGCGGTTGCGGTGATGGCACAGGTCGTGAGCCATCGTCTTCTTCGGGTTGGTGCTGACACCGGATCCTCCCAAACGGGCTTTCGTACGGCCGTCGCTGGGACCCGATCACGGGCGGGAGGGCGTGTCCGGAACTTGGGCAGGCCTTGACTGGAACCTGTCATTTCAGGTCCCCGGGGGGGGGGAGGAGGGCCGGCCGCCGCCGGGAAACGGGTCGGAGGATGATGGGCGGCACGGACGTACCGGAACCGGTGGCGTCCGCGACGAGGAGACGTACGCCCATGACAGCCCCGAAGCCCCCGGCGGCCCACCCGGCAGCACCGGCCCGGATGCGGCCCTGGCGGTTCGTGGTGTGGTTCGGCACGGTCAGTCTGCTCGCGGACTTCGTGTACGAGGGCGCCCGCTCGATCACCGGACCGCTGTTGGCCTCGCTGGGGGCGTCGGCACTGGTGGTGGGTGTGGTGACGGGTGCGGGCGAGGCGGCGGCGCTCGGACTGCGGCTGGTCTCGGGGCCGTTGGCGGACCGCACGCACCGCTTCTGGGGGCTGACGATCGCCGGGTACGCGCTGACGGTGATCTCCGTACCGCTGCTGGGCGCGGTCGGTGTGCTCTGGGCCGCCTGCGCGCTGGTGATCGCCGAGAGGGTGGGCAAGGCGGTGCGCTCACCCGCCAAGGACACCCTGCTGTCGCACGCGACCGCCGCCACCGGGCGCGGGCGCGGCTTCGCCGTCCACGAGGCGATGGACCAGGTCGGCGCACTGATCGGCCCGCTCGTCGTGGCCGGCGTGCTCGCGCTCACCGGCGACGACTACGGGCCGGCGCTCGGCGTGCTCGCCGTCCCGGGAGTCGCGGTGCTGGGTGTGCTGGTGTGGCTGCGGGCCCGCGTGCCCGATCCGGCGGCGTACGAGCGGGAGGCCGCCGTCTCCGCGGACGAGCCCGCGCCCCAGGGCCGCCTGCCCCGCGCGTTCTGGACGTACGCGGCGTTCACCGCCGCCACCACCGCCGGCTTCGCCACCTTCGGCGTGCTCTCCTACCACCTCGTCCAGCACCACCTGATGACGGCGGCCTGGGTACCCGTGCTGTACGCCGCCGCGATGGCCGTCGACGCCCTCGCCGCGCTGGCGACCGGCTGGCTGTACGACCGGGTCGGCGCGCGGGTGCTGGTCGCCCTGCCGGTGCTGGCCGCCGCCGTCCCGATGCTGGCGTTCGCGGACACCGTGACGGTGGCCGTGCTCGGCTCCCTGGTGTGGGGCGCGGCCATGGGCATCCAGGAGTCCACGCTGCGGGCGACGGTCGCCGACCTGGTGCCGCCCGGGCGTCGCGCGACGGCCTACGGCGTCTTCGCGGGGGTGGTCGGCGCGGCGAGCCTCGCGGGTGGCGCGCTGATCGGCGCCCTCTACGGGGTGTCGATCCCGGCGCTGATCGCGGTGGTCGTGACGGTTCAGGTGCTGGCCCTCGTCCTGCTGACGGTCGGCGGGCCGGCGAAGGCGCGACCCTGATCGTGGCTCAGCCGGGGTCGGGGGCGCAGTGCTTGAGCAGGTCGGCGGCGACCGGGTCGACGAGGCGATACCGCACGACCCGGCCCTCCTTCTCGCCCGCGACGACGCCGGCGGCGCGCAGCAGGCGCAGGGCCTGGGAGACGGCCGGGTCGTTCATGCCGGTCGCGACGGCGAGGTCCGAGACGGCCAGGGGGCCGGTCCCGTGCAGGGCCAGCAGGAGGGCGAGGCGTCCGGGGTCGGCCAGCAGGGAGAACCGCTCGGCCCACGCGTGGACGTGGCTCGGTTCGCCGATGGCGGCGATCGCGTCGCAGACCCGGTGGCCGTCGATGGTGCGGCGGTCGGCGCGCTCGGCGGGGACGAGGTGCATGGGGTCATCCTCGCAGGTGACCGGATGTGATCTTGGATACCTGCGCGGCTGCGCAGCTTTGCAGGGACGGGCGGGCGCACCTACGGTGGGCAGGCCGTGGTGTTCGGGAAGACCGGTGACGGCCCTCGCAGTTCAGGGGGGCTCAGGCCGGAGCGGCCCTCGCCACTGTGATCGGGGAGTCTCCGTCCCAGCTGGGCACGTTGTGCACGGTCACTGTCCGCCCACGGGCGGATGGGAAGGCCGGACGGACACGCACCACCCCGTAAGCCAGGAGACCGGCCACGGCATCTCACGAAGTGATCCACGAGGTGCTGGAGCGTGACCGTATGACCCTGCCCGAGACCAGGCCTGCCGCCTTCCGCTGGCGGCGGGAGGACACCCTGAGGACCGCCGGGCTGATGGCGGTGATCGCCGCCCTGCACGTCGCCGCCTTCGGCATCCTCTTCCTGCTCGTCGTCCCCGGGCACTACGAGATCGGCTCCAAGGCGTTCGGCATCGGGCTCGGCGTCACCGCCTACACGCTCGGCATGCGGCACGCCTTCGACGCCGACCACATCGCCGCGATCGACAACACCACCCGCAAGCTGATGGCGGACGGCAGGCGGCCGGTGTCGGTGGGGTTCTGGTTCGCCCTCGGGCACTCCAGCGTGGTCGTCGCGATGGCCGCGCTGGTGGCGGGCGGCGCCCAGGTCGCCGGCACCCTCATGAACGACGACTCCCGAACGCACCAGACGCTCGGGGTCATCGGTACGACCGTCTCCGGCTCCTTCCTCTACGTCATCGCCGCACTCAACCTCGTGGCCCTGGCGGGCATCCTGAGGGTGTTCCGGGCGATGCGGGCCGGGACGTACGACGAGCGGGCGCTCGAACAGCACCTGGACTCCCGGGGGTTCATGAACCGCATCCTCGGGCGCCTCACCAGGTCCATCACCCGCCCGGGGCAGATGTACCCGCTCGGCTTCCTCTTCGGCCTCGGCTTCGACACGGCCACCGAGGTCACGCTGATGGTGATGGCCGGCTCGGGGGCGGCGGCCGGGCTGCCCTGGTACGCCGTGCTCTGCCTGCCGCTGCTGTTCGCGGCCGGGATGAGCCTGTTCGACACCCTCGACGGCACCTTCATGAACTTCGCCTACCAGTGGGCGTTCTCCAACCCGGTCCGCAAGGTGTTCTACAACCTCACCATCACCGGTCTGTCCATCGCCGTCGCCTTCCTGATCGGCACCATCGAGCTCGTGGGCGTGCTGCACGAGAAGCTGGACCTGACCGACGCCGTGACCGGCTGGATCGCCGGGCTCGACCTGGACAACGTGGGCTATCTCATCGTCGGCCTGTTCGTGGCGGTGTGGGCGGCGGCGGTCGCGTACTGGCGGCTGGCCAAGGTGGAGCAGCGGTGGGCGGCCCGGCCGGCCGAGGGCGGCTGACGCCCGGCCGCGTGAACCGGTGACGTGCGTCACGGCACGGCCTCGTCCGTTCCGGGAACTCACCTCCCGTCCCGACCGACCTCTGATGCAGCACGGCTCGATTCGGCCGAAGCCGTGCCCTGCGACCTGGAGACACGGTTGATGAACGAGTCCCGGCAATCCCCCTCAGGGGCAGGTGCGGTGGTGCGAAGGTCCGCGCCACCGCCCGCGCTCTGCGGCTTCCTTCTGCTGCTGGCGCTGATGTTCACGGTGTCGTACGCCGTCGGAACGGCCTCCGGCCCGGTGGCGCCCGGTATGCACGGCACCGGAGCGGGCGCCGGCGGAACGGACGGCGTCGGTGGTGGCGGTGGCGACGGGGGAGACGGCACGGGCATGGACGACATGAACATGGGCGGCGGACACGGGAGCGGTCGGTGACGGGCGCGGAGTCCGTCACCGTTCTGGTGACCACGGACCTGGCCGTCGGCGGCATGACCTGCGCGGCCTGTGTGAGGCGCGTCGAGAAGAAGCTGGGCGGGCTGGACGGCGTCACGGCGACCGTCAATCTCGCCACCGGGCGCGCCCGGGTGAGCCACCCGGTGGAGATCAGCCCGCAGGAGCTGGTGGCGACGGTCGAGAAGGCCGGGTACACCGCTGCCCTGCCCGAGCGGCCGAAGGAGCGACGGCGCGCGGAGACGGGTGGCGGGGAGGCGGCGGATCTGGGGGCGGGGGACGCAGAGGCCGCGGGCGGGGAGGCCGCGGACGCCCGGCGGGAGCGGGAGCGGCTGCTGATCACGGCGCTGCTCGCCGTGCCCGTCCTGGTGCTGTCGATGGTCCCGGCATGGCAGTTCCGCAACTGGCAGTGGCTGTGCTTCGTGCTGGCCGCGCCGGTCGCGGTGTGGGGCGCGTGGCCGTTCCACACGAGGGCGGTGCGAGGGCTGCGGCACTCCGCGGCGACCATGGACACCCTGGTGTCGCTGGGGGTGGTGGCCTCCTTCTCGTGGTCGGCGTACGCGCTGTTCTTCGGTGGCGCCGGCGATCCGGGGATGCGGATGCCGTTCAGTCTCGTGCCCGCCGCCTCGGACGGCGTCGCGCACATCTACCTCGAAGCGGCTGTCGGCGTACCGCTGTTCGTCCTGGCCGGCCGGTACCTGGAGGCACGGGCCCGGCGCGGGACCGGGGCGGCGCTGCGGTCGCTGGCCCGGCTGGCCGCCAGGGAGGTGGCGGTGCGCACGGACGACGGCACCGAACTGCTCGTCCCCGTGGAGCAGTTGGGGGTGGGGCAGGTCTTCGTCGTACGGCCGGGCGAGCGGGTGGCGACCGACGGCCTGGTGGTGGAGGGCAGTTCGGCGGTGGATCTGTCCCTGGTCACCGGGGAGAGCGAACCGGTCGAGGTCGGGCCGGGCTCGGCGGTGGTCGGCGGGGCCGTCAACGCCGGCGGGCTGCTGCTCGTACGGGCCACCGCCGTCGGGGCGGACACCCAACTCGCGCGCATCACGCGGCTGGTGACCGAGGCGCAGGCCGGGAAGGCGAAGGCGCAGCGGCTGGCCGACTCGGTCGCGGGCGTCTTCGTGCCGGTCGTGCTCGCGCTGGCCGTCACGGTGCTGGGGTTCTGGCTCGGTGCCGGGGCCGATCCGCAGTCCGCGATCACGGCGTGCGTGGCCGTCCTCGTCGTCGCCTGCCCGTGCGCGCTGGGACTGGCGACGCCGACCGCGCTCATGGCCGCCACCGGGCGCGGCGCCCAACTGGGCGTCCTGGTCCGGGGGCCGCAGGCCCTGGAGGGGCTGCAGCACCTGGACGTCGTCGTCCTCGACAAGACCGGCACCCTCACCTCCGGCCGCATGACCGTCGCCCGGGTCACCGCCGTACCGGGCGGGCTGGGCCGGGACGCGGTGCTGCGGCTGGCGGGGGCGGTCGAGCGGGGGTCGGAGCATCCGCTGGGGCGGGCCGTCGCCGCGTACGCCCGGCGGGAGCTGCCCGAGGTCCCGCTCCCCGCCGCCGACGGCTTCCGTGCCCTGCCGGGAACCGGGGTGCGTGGCCGGGTCGAGGGGCAGCTGGTCGAAGTCCTCGCCCCGGACGAGGAGTTGCCCGCCGCTCTGGCGGAGGCGCTGGCGGTCGCGGAGGCCGCCGCGCACACGCCGGTCCTGGTCCGCGTGGACGGCGTCGCGGAGGCGCTGATCGAGGTCGGTGACGTCGTACGACCCGGTGGCCACCGGGCCGTGGACCAGCTGCGGCGCCTGGGCGTACGGCCCGTGCTCGCCACCGGTGACCGGGAGGCGCCCGCCCGGGCCGTGGCCGCCGTCCTGGGCATCGACGAGGTGCACGCCCGCCGCACCCCCGAGGACAAGGCAGCCCTCGTGCGCGACCTCCAGGAGGCGGGCCACCGGGTCGCGGTGATCGGCGACGGAGTGAACGACGCCGCGGCCCTGGCCGGTGCCGACCTCGGCATCGCCATGGGCAGCGGCACCGACGTGGCCATCGGCGCCGCCGACGTGACCCTCGTCCGCGGGGACATCGAGGCCCTGGCCGACGCGGTACGGCTGGCCCGCCGCACGCTGGGCACCATCCGGGCCAATCTCGTCTGGGCGTTCGGCTACAACCTCGTCACCGTGCCGCTCGCCATGGTCGGCCTGCTCAACCCCATGCTCGCCGCCGCCGCGATGTCGGCCAGCTCGGTGCTGGTCGTCGCCAACAGCCTGCGGCTGCGCGGATGGCAACCCGCGCCCGCGGCCCGAAGGAGGTCCACCCGATGACCACGGCCGACGGCCTCTGGCGGCCGACCCGGCGCCGGCTCACCGACACCCTGCTCGCCGCGCTCGCGCCCGTGGCCGTGTGCGTCCTCGCCCTGGCGGGGCTGAGCGCGTGGACCGTCCACGGCAACGCCGGCAGCCCGGCCCGGATCACGGTCGCCGAAGGGCGCGTCCAGCTGCCGTCCGCCGGTGCCGCGGAGACGGCGGCCTTCTTCCGGATCACCAACAGCGGGGGCTCCGCGGACCGGTTGGTGAAGGTGGCGTCCGCCGAGGTCGACGGAGCCGTCACCCTCAGCCGGCACCGCATGACCGGCAGCCGCTCGGCCTACGCGCAGACGGTGGGGTCGGTGGCCGTCGAGGCCGGCGACAGCCTCGCGATGTCCCCGGACGGCCTTGACGTGATCGTTCCGGCGAACACGGACTGGCAGCCGGGCGACCTCGTGCCGTTCACCCTGTACTTCGAGCACAGCGGGGCCGTGCGGACGCTCACGGTGGTGGTCGGCCCCGGACAGAGCGGATAGCCCGGGAGAGCCGGCGCCGAGCGGGTCACCCGCCCCGCCGGGAGGCACCCGACTTCGGCCGCGCAGAAGGAAATTGACCGAACGGCCGGGAACTCGACGCCGTCCGCGTCCGACTACTGGTTCGACAGCGCAGCCCGGCACCTGCCGACCACCGTGTGGGGTCGGCGGGCCGGGGCGCGGAACTTCGGGCGAAGGTGGTTCGGCACACGTGGAACGCAGAGACACGTCCTGGACGCAGCCGGCCGACCGTCTCCGGCGGCCCGCATGACACCGGAGATGGCGAACGCCTTCGCCGCGATCAGGGCCGAGTACGGCGCGGACTCGCTTGCCCGGGTCGAGCGGATGCTGGAGCCGGGCGGGAGCGAACGGCACCCGTCGCAGAAGGCCGCCAAGTGGATCCTGCCGGGGCTCTCGCCCACACCCTGGCACGATCCGTACGTCCACGCCGAACTCGCTCCGGTCGTCTCAGCGCTCGAGGCGGACCATCGGGCGATCAAGGAGGAACTGAATTTCGCATGGGCGGAGCGCCGGGAGGTCTTCTCGGACTACGAGCACTATCTGACCCGCCAGGACAACTGGCAGGCCCTCTACCTCTTTCGCGGCGGAGGTCTCGTGGCGGAGTCCGCCACCACCGCTCCCACCGCTTATCGCGTGGTGAAGGAAACCGCTGTCGACACGGATAAGATATGCCCCCTCCTTGAATGCCATTTCTCCACCCTGTTGCCAGGTGCCGTCATCGACCCGCACTGCGATCTGTGGAACTTCAGCATCAACCTGCATCTCGCGGTGGACATCCCCGACGGGTGCAGCATCACGGTCGCCGGACAGACCCGTTCCTGGGAAGAGGGAAAGTGCCTGCTCTTCGACTACTCCTTCGAGCATGAGGCCCGCAACCTGGGCATTCGCCCACGGACCTGCCTGCTCATCGACCTCTGGCATCCGGAGACCACCCTTCCGGAGCGCCGGGCGCTGGTCGCGCTGATCACCGGGATCCGGCGGTCGATGGGGGAGGGCTGAATCGGATTCTGGAATTCCGTCCGGTAATTCCTTTGTCTGGCGTACCCGGCAGTCGTCGACTGTCGGTTCCCAGCGCTGCCCCGATAATCCGGAAGAGGGAATCTCTCATAGAAAAGTCGGGGATTCACAAGCCGGATCCGGGCTGCTAGGTTACGGACCGAAAATGATCGGCCCAGTGGAATTCCCGGCCGTGGGAATTTCATTGTTTCCGTCTCCCGAGGAGGTGATCGGCGATGGCCCTGCTGGTTCTCGCACTGGCGCAGCTCGTCATCTCCCTCGACTACAACATCGTGTACGTCGCCCTGCCCGGCATCGGCGCCGGCCTCGGTTTCTCCGACCACGACCTGCAATGGGTGGTCAGTGCCTATGTCGTGGCCACGGGAGGCTTCCTGCTGCTGGGCGGCCGGGCCGCGGATCTGCTCGGCCGGCGCCGGACGTTCGTCGCCGGGGCGCTGCTGTACGCGAGCTCGTCCCTCGTGGGCGGTCTGTCCGGGACGCCCGGCGTCCTGGTCGCCGTCCGGGCGGTCCAGGGCATCGGCGGCTCCCTGCTCTTTCCGGCGACCCTGTCCCTGATCAACACCCTCTACGACGAGGGGCCCGCCCGGAACCGGGCCCTGGCGGTGTGGGGCGCGGCGGGAGCAGGCGGACTCTGCTTCGGCTCCCTCCTCGGCGGAGTCCTGGTCGAGGCGTTCGGCTGGCCCTCGGTGTTCTTCGTCAACGTGCCGGTGGCAGCGGCCCTCGCGGTGGCGGCCGTGCCGCTCTTCCCGGCGGACGGACCGCGGGACCGCGCCCGGCGCTTCGACGTGGCGGGCGCGCTCACCGCCACCGGTGGAGTCACCCTCGTGGTGTTCCTCCTGGTGCACGCGCCGGCGGAGGGCTGGGACACGCCCACGGCCGTGGCGAGCGCGGTGCTGTCCGCCGTGCTGCTGACCCTCTTCTCCTTCGTGGAGCGGCGGGCACGTGATCCGCTCGTGCCGGCACGGCTGTTCGCCCACCGCGGCCTGCTCGGGGCGATGGGGGTGACCGCTCTGTTCAGCGCGACGTTCAGCTCCGTGCCGTACTTCCTGACGCTGTACTTCCAGACGGTCCACGGTTACAGCGCCGTCGCGACCGGGTTCGCGTTCCTCGTGCCCGCCGTCGTGGTGGCTGTCGGTACCCAGGCCGGAGAGCGGGCCGTGGCCGTGTTCGGCATGCGCCGCATGCTGCTGGGCGGCATGGCGTCGGGGGCGGCCGGAGCCGCGGCTCTCGCCCTGGCGTTCACCTCGGACGGCTCGTACGCCCGGCTCCTGCCCGGGATCGTGCTGCTGGGGCTCGGCCAGGGGGCGGCATGGACCGGGATGTGGATCGCCGCGGCCGCCGGGGTGGCCCCCGGCGACCAGGGCGTGGCCTCCGGCATGGCGTCGACCACCCTCCAGGTGGGCGGCGCGGTGGGCCTCGCCGTACTGGTCGCGGTCGCGGGCGGCGTCGGGCAGAGCGCCTCCGGCCCAGGGCTCCTCGACGGCCTCCGAACCGCCGTCCTCGTCATAGCGGGCGGGATCGGATGCGGTGCGCTGGCGCTGCTCGCTCTGCACAGAACCAGCAGGCCCAGTAGTTCCTAGGCCTCTGCCCCCAGGTTCCCCTCGCAGTTCCCTTCCTCTCCGCGTCCGGGTCGCCCGGCCCGTCCTCTGCCATGCCAGGAGAATCCCCATGTCCCCCACCGCCGCCGGTTCCTGCGCCCCTCCGGCCGCCGTCCTGTGCGGGCTCGCCGGTCTGGTGCCGTCCCGTGTGGTCACCAACGAGCACCTCGCACGGCGGCTCGACACCTCCGACGCATGGATTCGCACCCGGACCGGGATCCGGCAACGGCACGTCATCGACCCGGGACAGGCCACCTCCGACCTGGCCGTCGAAGCCGGCCGCCGGGCCCTCGCCTCGGCCTCGGCCGCGGTCGACGGCGTCGACGCCGTCGTCGTCGCCACCACGACCCCGGACCACATCTGCCCGGCCACCGCGCCCGCGGTCGCCGCACGTCTGGGGCTGGCGGGGGCCGCCGCCTTCGACGTCGGTGCTGTGTGCACCGGCTTCGTCTACGGCCTCGCCTCGGCCGCCGGTCTGATCGCGGCCCGCGTCGCCGAACGGGTCCTGCTCATCGGCGCGGACACCTACTCCACGATCGTGGACCCGCTGGACCGTGCCAACGCGATCATCTTCGGGGACGGCGCCGGGGCCGTCGTGCTGCGCGCCGGGCATCCCGACGAGCCCGGCGCGGTCGGGCACTTCGACCTCGGCAGCGACGGCGGTCAGGAGGACCTGATCAGGGTCGCGGCCGGCGGCTCCAGACAGCGGTCCAGCCCGGGCCAACCCGGCCGCGGGGAACGGCACTTCGCCATGCGCGGCAAGGAGGTCTACCGGCACGCGGTGACCCGGATGGCGGAGTCGGCGCGCGCCACGCTGTCCCGGGCCGGCTGGAAGACCGACGACGTCGACCACTTCGTACCCCACCAGGCCAATCTGCGGATCCTGCACTCGGTGGCCGACGACCTCGGGCTGCCCCGGGAGCGCTGCGTGACCCACGTCGAGTCCGTCGGCAACACGGGTGCCGCGTCCATACCGCTCGCCCTCGCCGACGCTGCCGACAGTCAGGTGCTCAAGCCCGGTGACCGGCTCCTGCTCACCGCCTTCGGAGGCGGTCTCACCTGGGGTTCCTGCCTCCTGACCTGGCCCATGCTCCCCCGACCAGAACGGACCACGCCATGAGCGACACGACCTACGGGCGACTCGTCGAGATCCTGCGCAAGGTGCATGACGCTCCCGCCGACCGGATCCGGCCCGGGGCGACCCTCGGTGCGTTGGACGTCGACTCGCTGACGACGGTCGAGATCAGCATCCGCATCGAACGCGACCTCGGAGTGCCGGTCGGCGACGACGAACTCCAGCCCGACCGCACGCTCGCCGACATCGCCGGACTCATCGACGCCCGGCAGGCGGCTGTCTGAACCCGTTCCACGAAGGACCGCCCCGCCCCACGAAAGGAAGCACAGCCGTGCAGATCAAGGAACAACTCGGCAAGTCCATCGGTGCCACGGTCGAGGGTTTCGACCACACGACCGCCTCGGCCGCCGACATCGACGCGCTCAAGAACACCGTCTACACGAAGAAGATCGCCGTACTGAAGGGCCAGGACCTCTCTCCCCAGGAGTTCCTCGAACTCGGCAAGCTGCTGGGCCGCCCGGAGACCTACTACGAGCCGATGTACAAGCATCCGGAGGTCCCGGAGATATTCGTCTCCTCCAACGTGCCGGAGAACGGCAGGCAGATAGGCGTACCGAAGACCGGGAAATTCTGGCACGCCGACTACCAGTTCATGCCGGACCCCTTCGGCATCACCCTGATCCACCCCCAGGTCATTCCGGAGAAGAACCGCGGCACGTACTTCATCGACATGGGCCGGGCGTACGAGCAGCTGCCCGGGGAACTGAGGAAGGAGATCGTCGGCACGTACTGCCGGCACTCCGTGCGCAAGTACTTCAAGATCCGGCCGCACGACGTCTACCGCCCCCTCTCCGAGGTCATCGACGAGGTCGAGCGCAAGACCCCGGCCGTCCGCCAGCCGACCACCTTCACCCACCCCATGACCGGCGAGACCGTCCTCTACGTCAGCGAGGGGTTCACCGTCGGCATCGAGGACGAGGACGGCCATCCGCTCGACGAGGAGCTGCTCAAGCGACTGTTCGACGCCACCGGCCAGCTCGACGAGACCTTCGAGCACGACAACATCCACCTGCAGGGCTTCGAGCAGGGCGACCTGCTGGTCTGGGACAACCGCAGTCTCATCCACCGGGCCCGGCACACCACCACACCCGAGCCGACCGTCTCGTTCCGCGTCACCGTGCACGACGAACGCAGGCTGCACGACGGGATCAGGGCGGCATGACGGACGAACCTCTGCTGGCGCAGGTACTGGCGCCGTACAAGGACCACTGCAAGTACCTGCGTTCCGCCCTCGTGACGGAGACGGACGACCGGGCCTCCGCCCGCTGCGAGTTCGCGATTCCCGAGTCGTGCTACATCGACGACACCGGCCACCTGAATTCCGTCGAGGTGAACATCTGCTACAACCAGATGATGTATTACCTCGTCGCCAAGTCCGTGAAAGACGGGCTGGGCACGGGATTCGCCGACTGGACGCTGGACGACTTCTTCGGGCACCAGCTGCCGGACATTCTCATCGCGCGCTTCGCCTCGAACTTCCGGCGGCCCGTCAACCCCCGGGCATTCTCGGGGGAGATGGAGTTCCGGTCCGTCACCCGGCGCGCCCCGGCCGGCGGCAGCCCCTTCCTGCGCGCCGAGACCGTCTTCCGCTACTGGGACGCGGAATCGGGCCGCTGTGACGGCGAGGCGACTCTGGCGATCGTCAACATCCCCTGACCTGAGGCGAGTTACATGACCACGGACCGGCTCTACCACCCGGAGCTCCGGACACTCGTCCAGACCACGGGTTTCCACGCCGCACACCGGCCCACCACCCCCGCGGTCCGCTGCGAGGGCCGCACCCTGACGTACGCGCAACTGCACCACGAGAGCAACCGCATCGCCCACGCCCTCCAGGCCGCCGGACTCGTGCCGGGCGACCGGGTCGCCTACCTCGGCAAGGAGTCCGAGCACTACTACGAGATCCTCTTCGGCTGCGCCAAGAGCGGCACCGTCCTCGTACCCGTGAACTGGCGGCTCACCGCACCCGAGGTCAGCCACATCCTCCAGGACTCCGGCACCCGACTGCTGTTCCTGGAGGACGAGTTCGCGCCGATCGTCGAGAAGATGCCGACCGCGCCTCCGAAGACGATCGTCACGCTCGGGGAGTCCTTCGCCGCCTGGAAGGCACCTCACCCGGAGACGGACCTGCCGGACGGCGTCGCCACCCCGGACACCCCCGTCGCCCAGCTCTACACCAGCGGCACCACCGGCCTGCCCAAGGGCGTCGTCCTCGCCCACCGCAGCTTCTTCGCGATCCGCGACGCCCTGGCGAGCGAGAACCTGGACTGGATCGACTGGCGGGTCGGCGACATCGCGCTCGTCGGCATCCCCGGCTTCCACATCGGCGGCCTGTGGTGGGCCACCCAGAACCTCAACGCCGGCACCACCGTCGTCGCGATGCGCGCCTTCGCCGCCCGTCAGGCCGTCGACCTCATCCGCGACCTCGGCATCACCACCGCCTGCGTCGTCCCGGCCATGCTCCGCATGATGCTGACCGAACCCGGGGTCACCGCCGAGGACTTCACCACCCTCCGCAAGACGGTCTACGGCGGCTCCCCGATCTCCGAGGCCCTGCTGGAGGAGAGCCTCGCCGTCCTGGACTGCGAGTTCGCCCAGATCTACGGCCTCACCGAGACCGGCAACACCGCCGTCTGTCTGCCCCCGGCCGCCCACGTTCCCGGCGGGCCCCTCATGCAGGCCGCGGGGCACCCGTATCCGGGCGTGCGCAGCAAGGTGATCGACGCCGAGGGGCACGAACTGCCGCCCGGCGCGGTCGGTGAGGTCTGCCTGGCCACGCCCGCCCGCATGGTCGAGTACTGGGGGCTGCCCGAGAGGACCGCCGAGACCCTCGTCGACGGCTGGATCCACACCGGAGACGCCGGTTTCGTCGACGAGGACGGCTATGTCTTCATCCGCGACCGCATCAAGGACGCCATCCTCGTCGCCGGGGAGAACGTCTACCCGGCCGAGATCGAGAACGTACTCGAAGGCCATCCCGGCGTCGCGGAGGCCGTCGTCGTCGGCGCCCCCGACGAACGCTGGGGCGAGTACGTGCACGCCTTCGTCGTCCCGGACCCCGGACAGCGGCCCAGCCCCCGGGACCTGCACACCTACCTCGTGCCACGGCTCGCGGGCTTCAAGCTGCCCGCCCGCTACGAGTTCATCGACAGCGTCCCGCGCAACCCCAGCGGAAAGATCCTGCGCCGCGAACTGCGCGACTGCTTCTGGAGCGACACCGCGCGCAAGGTCAACTGACCGCCCCCACCGGAGAGATACCGGAGAGATGACGACATGACCGCTCCCCTCACGCTGGAGGGCTTCCGCGCGGACCTGGCGGAGTTCCTGTACCAGCAGCCCCACGAAGTCGACCTCGAAGAGCACCCCCTCCACGCGGGACTGGACTCCCTGCGCGTCACCACCCTCGTGGAACGCTGGCGGGCGGCCGGCGTGGACGTGACCTTCCTCGAGCTCGCCGAGTGCACCTCGTTCGCCCAGTGGTGGCGGCTCCTCTCCGCAGGGCAGGAGGCGACCCCGTGACCGTGCGCCGTCCGCTGCTGGCCGCCCAGGAGGGCATCTGGACCGGCCAGCTGCTCGACCCGGACAGCCCCGCCTACAACACGGCCGAGTACGTCCACATCGACGGGCCGGTGGACACCGCCGTCTTCGCCGCCGCCCTGCACCGGGTGGTCGCGGAGACGGAGGCCCTGAACGTCGCCTACGTCGTGGACGCGGAGGGCCGCCCCTGGGAGACGCCCGCCCCGGCCGACGGCCGGCACCCGCACCTCGCGGACCTCACCTCCCGACCCGACCCGCGCGCGGCGGCCCTGGCCTGGATGGACCAGGACCTCGCCCGCCCGGTCGACCTCACCCGCGACCCCGTCTTCGGCCACGCCCTGCTGCGCATCGCACCGCAGGAGTACCTCTGGTACCACCGCGTCCACCACATCGCCCTCGACGGCTTCGGCCTGTCGCTGGTCGCCCACCGGGTCGCGCAGGTCTACACGGCCCTGGCGGAAGGGGAACCGGTACCGGGACACGGCTTCGGCACCCTGGCCTCCGTCCGGGAGGAGGAACGCGCCTACCGGGAGTCGCCCCGCTTCGCCGAGGACCGCGCCCACTGGGCCGACCGGTACGCGGACCGGCCGCCGGTGGCGACCCCGGCCGGTCGAACCGCCCTGCCCGCGCGCACCTCTCACCGGCGGGTGGTCGACCTGGACCCGGCGGAGACCGAGTCCCTGCGCGCGGTCGCCCATGAACTCAGGGCCACCTGGTCCGAGGTCGTCCTCGCCGTCACCGCCGCCCGTCTGCACCACCTGACCGGCGCACCGGAGATCGTCCTCAGCCTGCCCGCGATGGGCCGCCTCGGCTCGGTCTCCCTGCGCGTCCCCTGCATGGTCCGCAACATCCTGCCCCTGCGCGTCGGTGTCACCGCGTCGGACACCCCGCGCACCCTCACGGCCCGGGTCTCGGCCGAGCTCCGCGCCGGGCTGCCCCACCAGCGCTACCGCTACGAGCAACTGCGCCGGGACCTCAGGCTCCTCGGCGGACAGCGACGCCTGTCCGGACCCGGCGTCAACATCATGCCGTTCGCGTACGACCTGCGGTTCGCCGGACACCGCAGTACCGTCCACAACGTCTCCGCCGGACCCGTCGACGACCTGGCCGTCAACGTCTACGACCGCTCCGAGGGCGCGGGACTGCGCATCGCCGTGGACGCCAACCCCGACCTCTACGACGAGGCCGACGTCGGTGAGTTCCAGGAGGGGCTCCTCGCCCTGCTCCGGGCGGCCGTCGCGGCACCCGACCGCCCGCTCGGCGACCTGCGTGCGCGTGCGACCGTGCCGGTCCTGGACGGAGGACCGCTGCCGCGCCCCGCCCGCCCGGTCCTCGACCTGATCGCCGCCCAGGCCGCCCGGCGCGGCGGATCCGTGGCCGTCGAACACGACGGGCGCAGCGTGACGTACGCCGAACTCCTCGGCTCGGCACGCCACCTCGCCCGCCGACTGGCCGCCCGAGGAGCCGGTCCCGGGGACCTGGTGGCCGTGGACCTGCCCCGCGGCATCGAAGCGGTCACCATCGTCCTCGGCGTCCTGCTCTCCGGCGCCGCCTACTGCCCGCTCGACCCGACGGCACCCCCGGCACGCAGGTCGGAGCTGCTGGCGGACGCCCGGCCCTCGCTCGTCCTCACGCCCGCCGACCTCCACACCCCTGACCCCGGACCGGACACCGTCCACCCGGCCTCACCGGCACCCGGCGACCTCGCCTACGTCCTGTACACCTCGGGCTCCACCGGACGCCCCAAGGGCGTCGAGATCGACCACCGCGCCCTCGCCCACTTCGTCGCCGCCGCCACCCACCGCTACGGCCTCCAACAGGCCGACCGAGTCCTGCAGTTCGCCCCCCTGCACTTCGACACCAGCGTCGAGGAGATCTTCCTCACGCTGTGCGCGGGCGCCACGCTGGTCGTCCGCACCGACGACATGACCGACTCCGTCCCCGCCTTCCTGGACGCCTGCGCACGGCTGCGGATCAGCCTCCTCGACCTTCCCACCGCCTACTGGCACGAACTGGCCTACGCCGTCTCGACCGGCACCGCCACCCTGCCGACGCGAGTGCGGACCGTCGTGATCGGAGGCGAGGCGGCCCTCCCGGAACGCGTCGACCGCTGGCGCGGGTCCGTCGGCACCTCGGTGCGGCTGCTGAACACCTACGGCCCGACCGAGGCCACCGTGGTCGCCACCGTCGCCGACCTCCACGACCCCGCCCTCGCGCCGGGAGACGTCCCGATCGGCCTGCCCCTCCCCGGCACCCGCGCCGCCGTCGTCGACGGCGAACTCCACCTCCTGGGCGACAACCTGGCCGTCGGCTACCGGGGCCCCGACCTCCCGGACACCGCCCGCTTCGCCCCCCTCGACGCACTCCCCGGAGCACCCCGCGCCTACCGCACCGGCGACCTCGTACGCATCGGTGACGACGGGCAACTGCGCCACCTCGGGCGCTCGGACACCGAGTTCAAGATCAGCGGGCATCGGGTGCATCCGGCCGAGGTCGAGAGCGCGCTGCTGGCCCATCCGGGGATCGGCGCCGCCGCCGTCGTAGGACAGGTATTGGAGGACGGGACGCGGCGGCTGGCCGCATACGTCGTCCCGGCCGAGGCCACCCCTGCCGTGGCCTTGATCAGGGAGCACCTCCGGTCGACGCTTCCGGCCGCGATGATCCCGGCGGCCGTCGAGTTCCTGGACCGGCTGCCCCTGACCAGCTCGGGCAAGACCGACAGGAAGGCGCTCGCCGTTCTTGCGCCCCGTGCGGAGACGACGACCGGTCCGACGTCCGACGGCGGGCTGGAGCGCACCATCGCCGCCGTCTGGCGACAGGTGCTCGGCGTGCCCGCCGTCTCCGCCCGCGACGACGTCTTCGACCTGGGCGCCCAGTCCCTCCAGGCCATCCAGGTCGCCAACCGCCTCGGCGTGGAACTGCGCCGTGACGTGAAGGTCGCCTGGCTCTTCCAGCACCCGACGCCGGCCGGGCTGGCCCGCCACCTGGAGCAGCAGGACGACCCGGCCGCCCCCGGTCTCCCGGCCGCCCTGATCGCCGACTCCGTCCTCGACCCCGACATCCGCCCCGGCGACGGCCCCCGCGCGACCGGGGCACCGGACAGGATCCTGCTCACCGGTGCCACCGGCTTCGTCGGCGTCCACCTGCTGGCCGAACTCCTCACGACCACCGACGCGGAGGTCGTCTGCCCGGTCCGGGCCGCGAGCCCCGCCGAGGCCGCCGCACGCCTCGACCGGGCCCTGTACACACACCTGATCGACCTTCCGGCCACGGCACGTACTCGCGTCAAGGCGCTCCCCGCCGACCTCGCCCGCCCCCGACTCGGCCTGGACGAGGCGCGGTTCACGGACCTCGCCCGCACCTGCGGTGCGATCCTCCACAACGGCGCGACGGTCAGCATCATGCGCGAGTACGCCACCCTCCGCGCCGCCAACACCGAGTCCACCAGGACCCTGCTGCGCATGGCGGCCGTACGGTCGACGCCCCTGCACCTCGTGTCGACCCTGTCCGTGGCCCAACCGCTCACCCTCGGCCCCGAGGTACCGGAGGCGTTCCTGCCGCCCCACCCGGGACTGCGGTTCGGCTACCAGCAGTCCAAGTGGGCCGCCGAACGCCTGCTGGAACAGGCCGCCGAGCGGGGCCTGCCGGTCACCGTGCACCGGCTCGGCCGGATCGTCGGCCCGGCCGCCACCGGATACGTCAACGAGCGGGACTTCCTGTGGAGCGTGCTGCGCGCCGGGATCCCCGCCGGCATCGTCCCCGAGCTGCTCGAGGAGGAGATCTGGACGCCGGTCGACCACGTCGCCCGGGCCCTGGTCCACCTCTGCCTCGGCAGGCGGCCCACGGGCGCCACCGTCTTCAACCACGCGGCCACCGCCCCGGTGCGGCTGAGCGACGTGTACGACTGGCTCGGGGAGTACGGCTACGAGCTGCGTCGCCTGCCGCTGGCCCGGTGGCGGACCGAACTACCGCGCTCGGGCCCCTCCGACGCGGCACGGAGCATCCTCGCCTTCTTCGAGGCCTGGGACACGACGACCGACGTCGACCTTCGTCTGGGACACATCCGTGCCGAGCACGTCGCCGACGGCCTGCGCGGCAGCGGCATCAGCTGCCCGCCCGCCGACCGGGACCTCGTCTTCCGCTACCTCGACCACTGCGTCAGCAGCGGGGCGCTCCCCGCGCCCGCCCGGGGACATGACCATCTCGCCGTCCACGCACCGTAGTCGGGAATCTCAGGGAACTCGCCGACGGCGCCCTCCGACTACTGCAACAGAACCCGACACCTCACGAACGCCCCGCAACAAGGAGTCTGCATGTCGAAGAAACGGCCGGCCGCGATCGCCCTGGCCGGCGCCCTCTGTCTGGTCACCGCGGCATGCGGCTCCTCGACCGGCACAGCGGACGGCGCCGTGGGCGACGCGTCCGCCGCGGCCGCCGAGTCCGGCTATCCGGTGACCCTCACGAACTGCGGCGAGTCCGAGAAGTTCAGCAAGGAACCCGGCCGCGTCGTCGTCATGAACGGCGCCTCCGTCGCCGAGGTCTCCACCCTGCTCGCCCTCGGCCTCGGCGACCGCATCGTCGCCAACCAGCAGAGCTACGGGATGTCCGAGGTCGCGGGCCGCGCCGCCGCCATCAAGAAGCTGCCCACCGGCGACGTGAAGCTCAACGACGCCTACGACATCCCCCGCGAGGCGATGATCGGGCTGCGCCCGGACCTGGTCCTGTCGACGACGTCGTACGGCTTCGACGAGAAGAACGGCTTCGCCACCCGGGACCAGCTCCAGCAGGTCGGCGCCAACACTTATGTCTCGCCGCAGGGTTGCGACCAGGACACCTCGAAGATGACCATCGCGGACAGCTACACGCTGCTGCGCGACATGGGGAAGGTCTTCGACCGGAGCGCCCGGGCCGAGAAGCTCGTCGCCGCGTCGGAGAAGCACATCGACGAGGTCGCCGCCAAGGTCGCGGGCGAGAGGCAGCCCAAGGTCATGGTCCTGTTCTCCAACATGGCCATGGGCGGCAACGACTTCAGCTCGGTCGTCGCCAAGGGCATCTACAACGACATCCTCGCCAAGGCCGGCGGCACCAACGCCTTCGAGAACGCCTCCACGACCTCCTTCGCCGACCTGAGCAAGGAGAAGGCGGCCGCCACCGACGTCGACGCGCTCGTCGTCATCGGCTACAACGACCCCGACCCGGCGGCCTACGCCAGGAAACTGCTGAAGGAGTTCCCCCAGTGGCCGGCCGCGAAGAACAACACGTACGCAGCGCTCTCGGACTCGATGTACCTCGGCCCGAGCAACGACCTGGCCGTGCAGAAGATCGCCGAGATGCTGCACCCCGACAAGTTCTGAAGGCGCCGAAGGTCCTGAGCGGGCTGGGACTCGCCGTCCTGCCGGTCGTGCTCGTCGCCGTCATGGTGGTGGCGGTGAGCATCGGCGCGGTGAACATCCCGGTCGGTGATGTGTGGGGCATCCTCCTGCACCACGTCACCGGACGGGGCGCCACCGGCGATCCCGCCCTGGACCAGATCGTGTGGACCTTCCGGGCACCCCGCGTCGCCCTGGCCGCCCTCGTCGGCGCGGGCCTCGCCGTCGCCGGGGCCGTGCTGCAGACCCTGGTCTCCAACCCCCTCGCCGACCCCGTCGTCCTCGGCTTCTCCTACGGCGCCTCGCTCGGCGCCGTCCTGGTCATCACCCTCGGCGGTGCCGCGCTCGCCGGGCTGGGCGGACTCGGCGTCTCGGGTGCGGCGTTCGTGGGCGCGCTCGCCGCCGGGGCGCTGGTCTTCGCCCTGGGACAGCGGGGCGGCCGGCTCGCCCCGACCCGGCTGGTGCTGGCCGGCGTGGCGGTCGGCTACGTCCTGCTGTCGATGACCAGCTTCGTCCAGTTGCTCGCCACCCCCACCGAGCTGCGGACGGTGATGTTCTGGATGCTCGGCAGCGTCGCGGGCGCCCAGTGGAGCCAACTGCCCGCCGTCACGGTCGTCGTCCTGACCAGCACGGTCCTGCTGACCCTGTTCGGCCGGCGCCTCAACGCCCTGCTGGCCGGCGACGAGTCCGCGACCGCGCTCGGCGTGGACGTCCACCGGCTCCGGGCCGTCCTGCTCGTCATCAGCGCACTGCTCACCGGCACCGTCATCGCCGTCGCGGGCGGGGTCGGCTTCGTCGGCCTGATGATTCCCCACCTGATCCGGCTGACCGTGGGCGCCGACCACCGCCGCCTGCTGCCCCTGACCGCCCTGCTGGGCGCGATCTACCTGGTCCTGGTGGACCTCCTCTCCCGCACCCTCACCCGCCCCGACGAACTCCCGCTCGGCATCCTCACCGCCCTTCTGGGCGCCCCCTTCTTCCTGTGGCTGCTGCGCCGCAACAAGGGCCTGGACACCATATGAAACAGACCACCGCATGAAACTGACCGTCGACCAGCTGGCCGTGACACTTGACCGCAAGCCGATCCTCCGCGACGTCACCCTGGAAGCCGCCGAGGGAGACGTCGTCGGACTCGTCGGCCCCAACGGCAGCGGAAAGTCCACCCTGCTCCGCACGGTCTACCGCTCCCTGCGCCCGGCCGGGGGAGTGGTCCGGGTGGGCGGCGACGACGTGTGGGACCTCTCCGCGCGCACCGCCGCCCGCCGCACCGCGGCCGTCCTCCAGGACGCTGGTACGACGACCGGTCTGAGCGTCACCGAGATCGTCGCCCTCGGCCGCACTCCCCACCACGGCCTGATGGGCCGGGACGGCACCGAGGACCGCGAGGCCGTGGCCGAGGCGGTCACCCGCTGCGGAGTCGGCCCGTTCGCGGACCGCGACTACACCACCCTCTCCGGCGGCGAACGCCAACGCGTCCTGCTCGCCCGCGCCCTGGCCCAACGGCCCCGGCTCCTCGTCCTCGACGAACTCACCAACCACCTCGACATCCGCGCCCGGTTCGAGCTCCTGGCCCTGATCCGCAGCACGGGCATCACCACCCTGGCGGTCCTCCACGACCTCGACCTGGCCGCCCGGCTCTGCGACCACCTGGTCGTCCTCCACGAGGGCGCGGTGGCGGCGGCCGGTCCCGTCCTGGACGTCCTGACCCCGGATCTCCTCCGCGACGTCTTCGGCGTCCGAGGCGGTACGGAACGCCATGCGGACGGTGTCGTGCGCATCACCTACGCGGCCGAGCCGCTGGCCCGGGAGCGAGCACCGGTGGAGGCGTGACGCACGGGGGCGGGCGCCGGGCGGCCAGGAGCCGACGGCCCGGGCCGCGCCCCAGGAGGTCAGCGGGCTGGCCGCTGCGGCCCCCTATGTGGCCGCACGGGCCAGTCCGCCGGTGCCCGCCCGCTGCCTAAGTTCCTCCCACGCCGAAACGTGGCGACGAGAGGAGGTGGACTCGTGACGGAGTCCGAATTCGACATATGTGTCATCGGTGCGGGTCCCGCGGGGCTGGCAGTGGCACGGGCGCTCGGTGAGCGACGGCTTCCCTACACGCACATCGAGCGTCACACGGGGCCGGGAGGTCTGTGGGACATCGACAACCCGGGCAGCCCGATGTACGAGTCGGCGCATTTCATCTCCAGCAGGACCCTCTCGGGTTTCGGCGGCCGGCCGATGCCCGACCACTTCGCCGACTACCCCTCGCGGCGGCAGATCCTGTCGTACCTGACGTCCTTCGCCGACGCGTACGGGCTGACGGAGCGGATCGAGTTCGGCACCGAGGTCCGTGACGTGGCCAAGAACCCGGACGGCACCTGGACGGTCACCCGGTCCGACGGACGGACCAGCCGGCACGGGCAGGTCGTGGTCTGCACCGGCGCGCAGTGGCACCCCAACATCCCCGAGATCCCGGGTGACTTCAGCGGCGAGATCCGGCACACGGTCGGCTACCGCAGCAGCGACGAACTGCGCGGCAAGCGGGTCCTGGTGGTGGGCGCCGGCAACTCCGGCTGCGACATCGCCTGCGACGCGGCCCGGGCCGCCGACCACGCGGAGATCAGCATGCGCCGCGGCTACTGGTTCATCCCCAAGCACGTGTTCGGCAGGCCCGTGGACACCCTCGAAGGCGTCGGTCCCCGGATGCCGAAGTGGCTGGAGCAGAAGCTGTTCGGCGCACTCCTGCGGATCATCAACGGCGATCCGCGCCGCCTCGGCCTGCAGAAACCGGACCACAAGCTCTTCGAGACCCATCCGACGGTCAACTCGATGCTGCTCCACCACCTGCAGCACGGCGACATCACCGCACGACCGGGCATCGCACGGGCCGAGGGCCGTACCGTCCACTTCACCGACGGCACCAGCAACGACTTCGACCTGATCCTGCTGGCCACCGGCTACGTCCACAAAGTGCCCGTCGCGCAGCGCTACTTCGGCGACGAGCAGCACCCCGACCTGTACCTGTCGTCGTTCTCCCGCGAGCACGAAGGGCTGTTCGGCGTCGGCTTCATCGAGACCAACTCCGGCGCCTACCAACTGTTCGACACGCAAGCGCAGTTGATCGCGGGCTTCGTCCAGGACACCCGCCGCGGCCTGCCGAACGCCGAGCGGTTCGCCCGCATGATCCGGGATGACCGCCCCGACCTGACCGGCGGCCTGAGGTTCGTGGACTCCCCGCGCCACACCGGCTATGTCGACAGCGCCGCGTACACCAAGTACCTCAAGAAGGTCGCAGCCGCCATGGGCTGGCCCACCGAGGGGCGCCCCCCGGCCGTGCCGACCCTCCGCAGCAGGGAGACGGTGGCATGAGCGGCTACGACTGCACCGGCAAGGTGATGCTGGTGACCGGCGGCGCGGGCGGCATCGGCAGCGCGCTGTGCCGGCGGTTCGCGACCGGCGGCGCCGTGTGCGTTGTCGTCGACATCGACGGTGAGCGCGCGCGGCGGGTCGCGGACGCCCTGCCCGGCGCCGGTCACCTGGGCCTCGGCTGCGACCTGCTGGACCGGGCCGGGGTGGCGGCCCTCTTCGAGCACGTCGCCTCCGCCTTCGGCCGCCTCGACGTACTGGTCAACAACGTCGGCATGACCAGCACCGAGCGCTTCGACGTGCGGGCGGTGGAGAGCATCGAGCGGGAGATCGACCTCAACATGATCTCGCCGCTGGTGGCGACCCGGCTCGCCATTCCCCTGCTCAGGGCCTCCGCCGACCCGCGCATCATCACCACCGTGTCACTCGCCGGGATCTTCCCCCAGGGGGAGACCCCCATCTACGCGGCGTCGAAGTTCGGGCTGCGCGGCGCAATGCTGTCCATCGCCCTCGACCTGGGTGCCAAAGGCATCCACGTCGGCTCGGTCCTGCCGTCGGCCACCGACACCCCGATGCTGCGCCGGGAGGCCGTCGACGGCGGCAACTCCCTCCAGTTCCAGGACCCGCCGCAGCAGCCGTCCGACGTCGTCGCCGCCGTGGTCAGCCTGCTCGACCGGCCGCGCTTCGAGGCGTATCCACGCGTCGGCGAATCGCTCCTGGTCCGCTTCTCCATGCTTGCCCCGAACCTCCTCCCCCGGCTGCTCCCGCTCTTCCGCAGGCGCGGCGAACGCGGCCTGGCCCGCTATCTGGAGGACCTGCGGCGCAGGGGGCTGGCCCGTCAGGTCGACGGCCACTGGGAACTGGTGAGGGACGCATGACCGGGACTGGTGAAAGAGAGATGACCGTGATCACCGAAACGAACGTCCGTCTGCTCAGGATCGTCAACCCGGCGACCGGAGAGACCCTGGACACCCTGCCCGCCGCCACCCCGGGCGAGGTGGACGCAGCCGTGGAGCGGGCCCACCGTGTCTTCGACAGCGGGGTCTGGTCGGGCCGACCGCCCCGGGAGCGGGCCACCGTACTCCTGCGCCTCGCGGACCTGATGGAACGCGACGCCGAGATCCTGGCCCGCCTGGACTGCGAGGACGCGGGCAAACCGATCACGGACTGCCGTACGGGCGACGTGCCCGGCGCGATCGAGTCGATCCGCTGGTTCGCGGAGGCCGCCGACAAGGTCTTCGGGCGCGTCGCGCCCACCGGCCACGACCACCTCGGCCTGATGAGCCGGGAACCCGTCGGAGTGGCCGCCGCGGTCCTCCCGTGGAACTACCCCCTCGCCATGGCCGCCTGGAAGGTCGGGCCCGCCCTCGCCGCGGGCAACAGCCTGCTGCTCAAGCCGGCCGAGGCGACACCCCGCTCGGCCCTCCACCTGGCCCGACTGGCCGCCGAAGCGGGGCTGCCGGACGGGACGCTCACCGTCCTGCCCGGCCACGGGGCGGAGGCCGGCCGGGCGCTCGCCCGCCATCCCGGGGTGGACGCCCTGTCCTTCACCGGCTCGACGGCGACCGGACGGAGGATCCTGGCGGATGCCGCGGAGACCAACTTCAAACGGGTCTCCCTGGAGATGGGCGGCAAGAGCCCCCAGGTCCTGATGCCGGACGCGCTCGACTTCGGTGCCGAACTCGTCGACGACATGATCGAGGCCGCGTTCCTGACGGCGGGCCAGAACTGCACGGCCGGCTCCCGCGTCCTGGTCCACGAGGACATCGCCGCCGAGGTCGTCGCCCGGTTCACGGCCGCCGCCGGGGCGCTGGCCGTCGGGGACCCCGCCGACCCGGACACCCGCATGGGACCGCTCATCAGCGCTGCCGCGCGGGACCGGGTCGCCGGCGCCGTGGCCGAGGCGGTCGCCGCCGGCGCCGTGGCGCACGCACCCCGGCTGCCGGAAGGCCTCCACCCACGCGGCGCCTACTACCCGCCCACCGTCGTGGTCGGCGCCCCCGCCGGGAGCAGGGTCCTCACCGAGGAACTGTTCGGTCCCGTGGTCACCGTCCAGAGCTTCACCTCCGAGCAGGAGGCGATCCGGACGGCGAACGGGACCGACTACGGCCTCGCCGCCTCCGTATGGACCCGCGACCTCGACACCGCCGTCCGTCTCGCCCGCGGCATCCAGGCCGGAGTGGTCTCCGTCAACGCCTACAGCGAGGGCGACATCACCTCCCCCTTCGGCGGCTGGAAGCAGTCCGGATTCGGCGGGGCGGAGCGGTCCACCAACGCCTTCGACCAGTGGACCAGGGAGAAGACGGTGTGGATCCGCACGCGCTGACAAGGCGGAAAGCGGACGCGACTGCCTAAAGTGGTCGCCAGTACGGCCCTGGAGAGAAGCCATGCCCGAGCCACCCCGTCCGGAGAACGGCACCACGCGCAGCACGTCGGCGACGATCTCGCCGAACATCCTGCGCTATCTCGGCCAGATCACCGGGGAGTACGGCGTCGACCTGCGCCCGGAGCTGACCCAGGTGGGCCTCACCGAGGCCCTGCTGGGATCGGCGGCCCTGCGGGTCTCCTACCGCCAGGGCAGTGCCGTCATCCGGCGCGCCATCGAACTCACCGGGGACGAGAACCTGGGCCTGCGAGTGGGAGCGGCGCAGCACCTCACCGCCTGGGGGCTGCTGGGCTTCGCCATGCTCGCCAGTGACACCCTCCGGGCGGCCATCGACGCGGGCGTGCGCTTCCAGAACGTGTCAGGGGCCATGACGGTCTGGTCGGCCGGCCCGGAAGGCCCCGACTACGTGGTGCGGGCCGACCTGCCGGATCCGGAGGTCGACCCGCTCGTCGCCGTCTTCCTCGTCGAGGAGGCGTTCTCCAGCGTCGTCACGCTGGGCCGCCTCGCCGCCGGCGCCGGCCTCACACCGCAGGACATCCACTTCGCCTTCCCCGCCCCACAGGACGTCCAGCCGTTCCGCGACCTCTTCCGCTGCCCCCTCCACTTCGGCGCGTCCCGCAACCGCCTGGTGGTACCGCAGACATGGATCAACCGACCCATGCCGGGCCGTGATCCGGTCACCTACGCCGCGACCCTCGAACTCCTCGAAGCACAGATGGCCTCACGTCGCCGCCAGCAGGACCTCCTGGAGGTACTGGAGATCTCCGTCGCGCAGAGCCTTCCGGAGGTCCCCTCCTTCGCCGAACAGGCCCGCCGACACGCGTCGAGCGAACGCACGCTGCGCCGCCGCCTGGCCGGCTGCGGGACCTCCTACGAGGCGATCGTCGAGGGGGTACGGCGTGAACGCGTCGAACACCTCCTGCACCGCCCCCACCTCACCCTCCGCGAGGTGGCCCGCCAGGCGGGCTTCTCCGACGAACGTGCCCTCCGCCGAGCGGTCCACCGCTGGCACGGCATGGCGCCGCTGCAACTCCGCGCGGCGTTCCTCTCGGACACCGGCGGAGACAGCGCCCCGTGAGGCGATCCGGGAGACCGCGGTGCCGGTCCGGGCGGTTCACCGCTGGATGAAGACGGTGATCCACTCCGCTTCCCGGGGCCGGTACCCGTAGCGGTCCCACAGTCCCGACACGATCGCCGGGACGTGGCCTGCCCCGTAGACGACGGCCACCCGGATCGCCTCGTGGCCGCGCTCCGCGTGGATCCGGCCGAGCGCGTCGAGCAACCGCTGGTCCCGCCGGCCGGTCATCGCCTGCTCCACGGGATTGTCGGCCAGCATCTCCGCCCGCAGTGTCGACGGCAGGTCCTCGACCGCCAGGTCCTCGTCGAGGAAGGCGCTCGGACCGCGCAGCGCGAACACCAGGCCCATCACCGGGGCCGCGATCATGAGCAGCAGGTACATCCACCGCGGCAGTGTCTTGAGGTCCTCGATCGCCTCGGCCGCGGTCACGTCCGGGTTGATGACCGGCACGTCCTTGGGAAGGAGGGTGTCTGCGCGCTGTTCCTGAAGGCCGTTGCGCCTTCGGCGGGGAGCGAACCGGTAGGCCAGCGTGAGGGCGCTCACTCCGGCCGACTTCCCCCGGATTCCCTCGAGCACGATGAGGTCGCATTCCTTGAGCCTGAGGCGGACCTGGGAGTAGAACGTGGGCGAGGCCACGTGCAGCATCGGGAAGATCACGAATTCCAGTGGCATCCCCGTCCGCCTCATCGTGATCGCGGCAGATCTGACGGAGTATCCGGTCACCTCGATGATCTGCATGATTCCCCCGCGGACTTCGTCTGGTTCGCCTTCCTTCTGTACCTGGACACGAACCTGGCCGGAGCGGCGGTTCCCTCTGACACGGCGGTGGCCGACGCTCGGGCCCGGGCGGCAGCGGCTCCGTCGCCGCCCGCGGCTCGGCGTCGACCACCGCGGAGATCATTTCCTGGGGATCGGTTACGCCCAGCAGCCGTTGACCGTGGCCGCCAGCCCGTCCAGGGCGTCCTTGATGGCGGCCGGGTCGGCGGTGGAGTTGTTCTCGATGAAGGAGAAGATCTTCCAGCGGCCGTCCCCGGCCTTGGTCAGCCCGCTCAGCGCGATCGCACCGGTGAGGGTGCCCGTCTTCGCCATGACCTTGCCGACGGCGCACTGCGAGTCCGCCGTGTCGAACCGGCCCCACTCGGGACCCAGGGTGGAGCCGGCCTCTCCCGCCACGGGCAGGCCGTCGATGATGGAGCCGAGGATCTGCGCGTTGCTGGGGGCGTCGGCCACGTCGAGGATGTCGGCGATGGTCTGTGCCGGGATGCGGTTGGCACGGGACAGACCGCTGCCGTCGTGGATCTCGTAGTTGTCGAGCGAGACGCCGTACCGGGCGAGCACCTCGCGTACGACGGCCGTGCCGTCCTCGAAGGTGGGCGGGCGGTCGGCGCCGATCGCGGTCATCCGCAGCAGTGTCTCGGCGATATCGTTGTCACTCACCTTGAGCATGTGCTTCACGATGGTGGACAGTGCGTCGGACTGGTGCTGGGCGACCGGCACGTCACCCGTGCCGGCGGTCCCGTGGGCGACGGTGCCCGTGACGGTGACGCCCTGCGCGGCGAGGAGCTTGGCGAAGGTCTGGCCCGCGTCGAGGGACGTGTCCGTGACGTGGTGACCGTCGACCACCAACGCCCGTACCGGCGCGACGGAGTCCGGGTAGTAGCCGTCGTTCCAGCCGGTCGCGAGCGTGGGCGCGGGGAAGAGGCTGTCGTCCACCTTCACCGCGACCGAGGTGAGACCCGCGCTCTTGAGGCCCGCGACGGCGCTCTTCGCCATCGTGGCGAGGTCGGCGCTGGTCAGGGTGCGGTCGCCGCCGCCGACGAGGGTGAGCGTGCCGTTGCCGTAGACCGCCCTGGTGGTGAACCGGTGGTCGGGGCCGAGCACCGTCAACGCGGCGGTGGCGGTGCCGAGTTTGGTGTTGGACGCGGGCATCAGCGCGGTGGCCGCGTCGTGGCCCCAGACGACCTTCTGGGACTCGGCGTCGATGACGACTCCGCTGAGGGTGGTGCCGAGACGGGTGTCCTGGACGCGGGTGCCGAGATCGTCCGCGATCTTCTGCTCGGCGGGGTCGAGTGCCGTGGCCGTGGAGACGGTGTTGCCGGCGGCGAAGGCGGTCGTACCGAAGAGGATCGTCCCGGCGACGGGGACGGTCACCGCGACGACGGCGACGCGGCGCAGTGCGGGGTGCAGGGTCTTCGCCTTGCGGTGACGAGCGGTCGTCAGAGCGGGGGATGGGGGGTTGGACATACCGGCCTCTCGGCGAAGTGCTGCGGCGGAAAGGGGAGTTGACAGGGAGAACCTGGGTTCTCAAGAGTGAAAGTTACAGGCATGATCCCGATTCCTGGGCGGTTCCTGTGGACGTTCACACCCGCGCCGCCGGCGAGGTGCTCCCGACCGAGGCCGAGGAACACCTCCCCGCATCGCCGCACACGCCGTGCGCCGCCGCGCACCGTCAGAAGCCGTGCCGCGCGCCGCCGTCCACCTGGAGCATGAGCCCCGTCAGGTACGAGGCCGCCGGGGACAGCAGGAACGCGCCCGCGCGTCCGAACTCCTCCGGTGTGCCGTACCGCCGCAGCGGGATCCGGGACTCGTTGGCGGCCCGCGTGGCCTCGGGGTCGGCGGACAGCCCGTCCAGCTCACGCATGCGATCGGTGCCGATCCGTCCCGGCAGCAGTCCGAAGACGCGGATGCCGCGCGGCCCCAGCTCGTCCGCGAGCGACTTGGCCAGACCGGCGAGGCCGGGCCGCAGCCCGTTGGAGAGAATCATCCCGGGGGCCGGCTCGTACGCCGTGATCGACAGGACGAACCCGATGGAGCCCCCGGTCGACAGCTCCGCGGCGGCCGTGCGAGCGAGCCGCACCGTACCCAGGAACACCGACTCGAAGGCCGCCTGCCACTGTGCGTCGGTGTGGTCCGCGATGCGGCCGGCGGGCGGTCCGCCGACGCTGACGAGGATGCCGTCGAAGCCGCCGAACCGCTCCCGTGCGGTGGCGATCAGCTGTTCCGGTGCCCGCGGGTCCGCGTTGTCGACGCCGACGCCGGCCGCGTTCGGACCGAGCTCCGCCGCCGCCTCGGCCGCACGCTTCCCGTCGCGGCCGGCGACGACCACCCGGGCCCCGTCGGCGACCAGTTCGCGGGCGACGGCGAAGCCCAGACCGCGGGTGGCACCGGTGAGGACGTACACCCTGTCCTTGAGTTCGAGATCCATGGTCCGCCTCCCCTCAGTGACCCAGAGCTGCGGCGATGCCGTCGTCCACGGCCGCGCCGAGCTTGGCGTCGTCCTGTTCCGTCCAGGCGCGGGCGACATGCCCGTCGGGCCGGATCAGGGCGGCGCGCACATCGTCCCAGCCGTCGTGGGCCCGGTCCGGCGACCCGCCGTGCACGGTGATCCGCTCCTGCGCGCGATCGGCGAGGACGCCGTCGGCGGTCAGGTCGAGGAGGAGGTACGCGTTCGCCCGCAGCAGGCCGAAGAGGGTGAAGTCGGTGCCGGTGAAGGTGAGTCCGGGGGTGCGGGTGCCCGTCAGCGGGTGGGCCGCCGGGTCGTCACTGGGGTAGCCGATGCCGATCGCGCTGATCTTTCCGGCCAGAATCCGGCCGAACTCCGGTACAGCGGCGATCAGTTGGGCGGTGAGGGAGCGCATGGCGAGCGCCTCGGGGGTGAAGGTGGTCAGCAGGAGGGTCTGGGCGCGGCTGTGCTCCTCCAACTGGGCCCCGACCAGGTGCCGTTCGGTGTGGTAGGTGTCCAGCAGGCCTTCGGAGGCCCAGCCGTCGATGGTGGCGGCGAGCTTCCAGCCCAGGTTGTGGGCGTCCTGCATGCCGTAGTTCATGCCGACGCCGCCGGTGGGGAAGTGCTGGTGGGCGGCGTCGCCCGCGAGCAGGACACGTCCGCGTCGGTACTCGGTGGCCAGCCTGGTCGTGTTGCTGTACCGGGAGAGCCAGGACGGGTCGCGCATGCCGAAGTCGTCACCGGTGATGGCGACGGTCTTCTGCCGCAGCTCGTCCATGGTGAGATCGCCGGGCCACTCCGTCGTGCCCCCGTCGGGGCTGGTGCCGGCGAGCCGCCACCGGTTGCCGGGCAGCGGTGCGACCAGTACACCGCCGTGCTCGTTGAACCGGTTGAAGGCGAGCGGGGGCGGGTTGTCGAGTGCCACGTCGCCCAGCCAGCCGAGGAAGTTGAACGGGGTGCCCGGGAAGTCGATTCCGGCGCTCTCGCGCACGGTGCTGCGGGTGCCGTCGCAGCCGACGAGGTAGCCGGCCTCGATCGCGTAGGACCCCTCTTCCCCCGCCACCTGCACGGTCACCGAGTCCGCCTGCTCGGTGAAGCCGGTGACACGGTGGCCGCGCCGTACGGTGGCGCCGAGCCCGCGGGCGTACTCCTCGAAGAGCTCCTCGGTGCGGGCCTGCGGCAGGAAGATCGTGTACGGGAACGGGGTGTCCAGCAGCGAGAAGTCCAGCCGGCTGTGCAGGTTGGCGAAGTGGCCGGTGGGGATCTTCGGTGCCTCGTCGTGGAACCGCTGGTGGATCCCGCGGGAGGCCAGCAGTTCGATGCTCCGCGGGTGCATGGTGAGCGCCTTGGAGCGCTGGTCGATCTCGGTGCGCTCCTCCAGGACCATGACGGAGATGTCGTTCAGCCGCAGCTCGGCGGCGAGCCAGAGCCCGACGGGCCCGCCGCCGGCGATGACGACCTGCTGCTTCTCCATGCGATCACCTTTCCTTGGGTCTGTGGCCAGGTTCTGAGACCGCCAACTTTCTTGGTCGATGACCAAGAGTCTGGCGCGGTCAGTAAACTAGGTCAATGACCAACAGGCAACAAGGCGACCGCCTGGATCCGGCCGCCGTGATCGGTGCGGCACTGGAGCTGCTGGACGAGAACGGCCTGGACGCGCTGTCCACCCGGGCGGTCGCCGACCGTCTCGGCGTCCGCATGAACACCGTGCTGTGGCATGTGAAGACCAAGGCCCGGATGCTGGAGCTGATGGCGGACGCCGTGCTCGGCGAGATCCGGCTGGACGAGCTGCCGTCGGCCCCCGACGAACGCGCCCGCGAACTGGCCCGCCGCTACCGCCGTGCGCTCCTCGCCCACCGTGACGGCGCCGCGCTCGTCGTCGGCACGTACGGCGTCGAACCGCACACCCTGCGCTTCGCGGACACCCTGGTGGGAGCACTGATCGAGTGCGGCCTCGAAGACCGCGAGGTCGCCTGGACCGCGTGGGCGCTCATCTACTTCACCCTGGGCCTCGCCCAGGAGCAGCAGGCGGCCGGAGACCGCCCCCTCGGGGAGGCGCTGGCGAACGCGGTCTCCGGGACGACCCACCCTTCACTGCACCGTGTGGCCGCCCATCTCGCGCCGGGGTCCTTCGACGGGAGATTCGAGTTCGGCGTGGTCGCGATCCTCACCGGTCGGCCGTCTCCCCCACTTTGAGCCGGAGGCGTCCGGGATCGCTCGGGTCGATGGCGGCCGACTCGTTCCGGCGGCCGTCCAGGTTGTCGAGGCTGTTGCGGACGGGGTTCGCCGCACCTCAGGTCCGGATGACGCCGGAGGGAGGTGACCTAGGAGGCAATTTTATGTGCCAGGTAGGTTGACTGTCGCGTGATGGTTGCTGACCCTGTGGGGGAGGGCCACGGGGTCCTCGCGGACGTGGGGCCTCGGGGCCCGGACCCTCCTGGGAGCGGCAAATGCCAACCTTCGTACTCGTGCACGGTTCTTGGGGCGGCGGCTGGGTCTGGGACCGGTTGCGCCCCCTGCTGGAGGATGCCGGGCACCGCGTCCTGACTCCGACCCTGACCGGTCTCGCCGAGCGTCGGCACCTCTCCGCGCCGGACGTCGGACTGGGCGCGCACGTGCGGGATGTCGTCGAACTGCTTGAGTTCGAGCGGGTCGAGGATGCGGTCCTCGTCGGGCACAGCTACGGCGGGATGGTGATCACCGGCGTGGCCGCGCTCGCGGGTGACCGCATCGCGCAGGTGGCGTACGCCGACGCCTTCGCCCCCGTGACCGGCGAGTCGGCGTTCAGCCTGCTGCCGTGGCTGGAGCCGGCGTTCGCCGATGCGCCGGGGCCCTCGGAATGGGAGGTCGCTCCGCTGAACCCGGACTCGCTCGGCGCCGACGAGGAGGGTGCCGCATGGCTGTCGGGCAGGCTGACGCCGATGCCGCGGCGCACCCATGAGGAACCGCTGGGCCCGGGCAGCGAGGAGGTGCTGGCCGGCAAGGCGGTCACGTACCTCTACTGCGCCGACCAGGCCATCTTCAAGGACATGGCCGGCTCCGCTGAGAAACGGGGGTTCCGGGTCGTCGCACTGTCCGGCGTCACCCATGTCGACCTGCTGACGCAACCGCAGGTGCTCGCGCGGGAACTGCTGAACCTCGTGTAGGCGCGACGGGTGCGGTCGAGTGGGTCCGGCCGCGGTAGCCGCATGCCTGTCAGGTGATGTCTCTTGCCTGACAGGCATGCTATCTTGCCGAAATGTCGATCGAAGACACCGATCTCTGGGTGGCCCAACGCCTCAAGGACATGCGCAGTGAGCGCGGTATCACCCTGACCACCCTGGCCGAACAGACCGGCATCTCCTCGGCGCATCTGTCGCGTCTGGAGAAGGGTGTCCGTAAGCCCTCCATCGGGAGCCTGCTGCAGATCGCCCGCGTCTACGGCGTGTCCATCAGCGAGTTGGTGCAGGAACCGGACGAGAACGACTTCCATCTGGTGCGCGCCGACACGGCGATGACCCGGGACGGCCAGGACGGCCGCTACACCGTACTCAGCGGCCCGCGCGAGACGATGTCCGTCATCCGGGTCGACCTGACGCCCGGCAAGCACAGCAAGACCGCCCGGCATGTCGGCGAGGAATGGCTGCATGTGCTGACCGGGACGGTCACGCTCCACATCTCCGGGACGTCGCTGCAGCTCGGAGCCGGTGATTCGGTGCACTTCGACTCGTCGAAGGAGCATCGCCTGGTCAACGACGAGGATGCCGAGGCCACCGTACTGATCGCCTCGACCGCGGCGACCGTTCCCATGCGTCACCCCATCCCCGCGTCCCGCCGCGGCGCCGCGGCCCCACGAGGCTGACACCCGACCCCGCACTGGGGCAGGCCTCGGGCCAGGGTCCCACCGATCGCGGCGCCGGCGGAGTGGCCGCCCAGGGCCAGGCGTGAGGCGTCGAAGCCCAGGGGCTCGGCCTTGTCGGTGCCCCAGGCCACCGCGGCGTGACAGTCGTCGAAGGCGGCGGGGCAGGGGTTTTCCGGGGTGAGCCGGTAGTCCGGGGCGACGACGGCGATGCCCAGCCGCGCTGTTCGCCGACACGGCGATCCAGGTTCTTCTGGCGGCTTTCCTACGGGAGGACCGCGAACCCGTCCACTTCGATGAGCCATTCCGGCATGCCGAGCGTCTGCACTCCGAGGAAGGTGCTCGCGGAGACGGGCCACTTGCCGTCGAAGGCGCGACCGCCCGCGGCGAAGATGGGTCCGACCAGCTCGGGCCGGTGGCCGACGACGTGGATCGTGTTCTTGATCAGGTCGTCCGGGGTGGCACCCGCGGCCTCCAGGGCGATTCGGAAGTTGCGGAAGGCCTGTTCGGCCTGTGCCTCGTGGTCGCCGGGACCGACGAGGTTGCCGTCTTTGTCCAGGGCGATCTGGCCGGCGATGGCGATGAAGCGGGTGCCGGTGCCCGTCACCGCGTGGCTGTAGAGGTCTTGGACCGGGGGCGCGAGAGCGTCCGGGTTGACGCGTTGAATCGGCATCGGTTCTCCAGAATCGTCGTCGATCGTCGTCGGGCAGGTGTCGTCCTCGCTAGTCCAGGACGTCGGGTTCCTCGTCCGTCACGAGTCCGGCGAGCAGGTTGAAGTTGTGCCGGGCCATGTTGGCGTTGCTGAACTGCCGGTGCGCCAGGGTCACTTCCTCGTCGCTCATGATCCGGGGCCGTCCCGCCGCGTCGGCCAGGAGCTGCATCTGGCAGGCCCGGTCCATGGTGATGAACCACCAGGCCGCCTCCTCCACCGACCCGCCCACCGTGAGCAGTCCGTGATGGCGCAGGATCGCGGCCCTGCTGTCCCCGAGCCGCTCGGCGATGCGCTCGCCCTCCGCCTTCTCCAGGACGAGCCCCTTGTACTCGTCGAAGAGCACGTGGTCGCCGGTGAAGGCGCAGGACTCCTGGACGATCGGGTCGAGCAGCTTGTCGAGCGAGGCGAACGCCCGGCCGTGGATCGTGTGGGCGTGCGCGACGGCGACCACGTCGGGGCGTGCCTGGTGGATCGAGGAGTGGATCCAGAACGCCGCCTTGTTGGTGCGGCGGTCGCCCTCGATCACGCGCCCCTGCTCGTCGATGAGCAGGAGATCGCTCACCCGGATCTTCGAGAAGTGGACGGCGTAGGGGTTGACCCAGAAGCGGTCCGGGAACTCCGGGTCGCGCGCCGTGATGTGCCCCGCGATGCCTTCGTCGAACCCGTGGCGGGCGAAGACCCGGAAGGCGATCGCGAGCTGTTCCTTGCGGTGCCGGCGTTCCGACTCCACGGAGTCCCTGGCCTCCGAGAGCTGGGGTATGTCGAGCTCGCCGATGTTCTCCAGCTCCGCTGCGCCGGCGCTGTCGGTCGACACGGACATGCGGTGATGCCTCCCTCGGTTGGTGCGGTCGGGCCTCCTTCAGAGTGGGGGCGACGGACGCGCGAAGTCAACCTGACAGGCAAATCAATGTGCCCAGTGGGCAAATTCCGGTGCTCCTCACCCGTCCCGCCGCCACGCCCCCAGCACCATCAGCGTCTTCGTCCCGATCACCGGCCCCGAACGGCGCAGCCGGTCGATGACGTCCCGCAGATGCTGGACGCCGGACACCCGGACCCGGACCAGCGCGTCGGGGTCCCCGGCCACCGTGAAGACCTCCAGGACCTCCGGGACGCTGGTGGCCGCCATGGTGATCATCTCGACCTTCACGTCCCCGGCGAACCTGAGCTCGACGAAGGCCTCGAAGCCGGAGCCGAGCTTGTTGTGGTCGAGGATGACCGTGTAGCCCGCGATGACCCCGATCCGCTCCAGTCGGTCGATGCGCCGCTTCACGGCGGAGGGCGACAGGCTGACATGGTCCGCGATCTCGGTGACCGTTCGCCGGCCGTCCTGCACCAGCAGGTCGATGATCATGCTGTCCACGCTGTCGACATGCTCGGTACCGGACATCTCCACACCTCACTCGGAAGCAGGTTCCTTGCGTGGAACCCGGGTCGCTCATAGGGAATTTTGTGCGCACCGCAAGAACTCGGCAGGTTTATTGCACCACGGGTCGAGCGCTGCCGACTGTGGTCCCCCACCGGGAGACGACCCCGGGAGACGACCGCAGGAGGGGGCACAGCAGTGCAAGTCGAACGCGAACTGCCATCCCGTGAGGCCTATGACCTGCTGGAACTGGTCACGGACATCGCGGACAGGGAACTGGCACCGCGGGCCGCCGAGTTCGAGGACGAGGGAAGGTTCCCGCGCAAGGTCTTCGAGCTCCTGGGCGAGGTCGGGCTGCTGACCCTGCCGTTCGGCGAGGACGTCGGCGGCGGGGGACAGCCGTACACGGTCTACCTCCAGGTCCTGGAGGAGATCGCCGCGCGCTGGGCCGCGGTGGCCGTGGGCATCAGCGTGCACACCCTGGCCTGTCTGCCCCTGGCCACGTTCGGCACCGAGGCCCAACGGGCCGAACTCCTCCCGCGGATGCTGAGCGGAAGACTGCTGGGCGCGTACTCCCTGTCCGAGGCCCACGCGGGATCCGATCCCGCGGCGCTGCGCGCGTCCGCGTCCGAAGGCCCGCGGGGCTGGACGGCCCGCGGTACCAAGTCCTGGGTCACGCACGGCGGCGAGGCCGACTTCTACACCGTCTTCCTGCGGACCTCTCCCGACCCGCGCTCGGGCATCTCCTGCTTCCACGTCGACGCCGGCACGGCGGGGCTGGTCGCGGGGGCACCGGAGCGCAAGATGGGGCTGCGCAGCTCGACGACCGCCGAGATGCACTTCGAGGACGCGGTCCTCCCCGCCGACCGGATCGTCGGAACTCCGGGTCAGGGACTGCCGATCGCGCTGGCCGCGCTCGACGCCGGCCGGCTCGGGATCGCCGCGGTCGCCGTCGGCATCGCGCGGGCCGCGCTGGACTACGCCGTCGGCTACGCCCGGGACCGGCAGACGTTCGGGCGCCCCGTCATCGAGCACCAGGGCGTCGGATTCCTGCTGGCCGACATGGCGGCGCGGACCGAGGCGGCCCGCGCGACCTACCTGGTGGCCGCCCGTCGCAAGGACTCCGGCAAGCCGTACACCCGGCAGGCCAGTGTGGCCAAGCTGATCGCCACCGACACGGCGATGGCGGTCACGACCGACGCCGTCCAGGTCCTCGGCGGCGCGGGATACGTGCTCGACCACCCCGTGGAACGGCTCATGAGGGAAGCCAAGATCACCCAGATCTTCGAGGGCACCAACCAGATCCAGCGCCTGGTGATCAGCCGTCAACTTGCCGCTGCCACATGGTAGTCGGTGCCTGTCCACCCCACATCCGCCGGTGCCCTCCCGGGCGCCCCCGAGAACGAGAGCCGTGATGCCACGAAAGCCGTCCACACCGACCGCGGACGCCCGACGCTCCGACGCACCCGTCCAGTTCCTCACACCCGAGGGGGTGTTGGAGACCGACAGCCGGCTCGGCCTGCCCGCCGTCCTCGATCTGCCCGCGCTCTACCGGGACATGGCCCTGGTACGCCGCCTGGACACCGAGGCGATCGCGCTCCAGCGCCAGGGAGAGCTGGGCCTGTGGCCCTCGCTGCGCGGGCAGGAGGCCGCCCAGGTCGGGGCCGCCCACGCGCTGAGCGCCCAGGACATGGTGTTCCCCACCTACCGCGAACACGGTGTGGCCTGGTGCCGCGGACTGGACCCGGTGTCGCTCCTCGGCCTCTTCCGCGGTACGACGCTGGGCGGCTGGAACCCGTACGAGAGCCGTTTCCACCTGTACACGCTGGTCATCGGCGCACAGACGCTGCACGCCGTCGGCTACGCCATGGGACTGGTCCGGGACGACGCGATCGGCTCGGGGGACGACAGCCGTGACACCGCGGTGCTGGTCTTCCTCGGTGACGGCGCGCTGAGCGAGGGCGAGACCAACGAGGCGTTCGTCTGGGCCGCCGCCCAGAACCTGCCCGTGGTCTTCTTCTGCCAGAACAACCAGTGGGCCATCTCCGCCCCCTACAGCGTGCAGAGCCGCGTCCCCGTCGCGCGGCGCGCGTCCGGCTTCGGCTTCCCCGGCGTCGCCGTGGACGGCAACGACGTGCTGGCCTGTCTCGCGGCGACCGGTGACGCCCTCGCCCGGGCCCGGTCCGGCGGCGGGCCCACCCTGATCGAGGCGGTCACCTACCGCGTCAACGCGCACACCACCGCCGACGACGCCGGCCGCTACCGGCCCGCCGCCGTGACCGACGAGTGGATCGCCAGGGACCCCCTGGAGCGGCTGCGCCGCCACCTCACCGCGAGCGGGGCGGTCGACGCGGAGTACTTCGCCGACATCGAGCGGCGGGAACGGGAACTGGCCGACCGCCTGAGGACCGGCTGCCGGTCGCTCCCCGTGCCGGACCCCGCCTCGTCCTTCGAGCACACCTACACCACGATGCCCGCCGACCTCGGGCACCAGCTGTCCGAGCACCTGCAGTCCGTCGCCGCCGGCCAGGAGAGCGCCGGCCAGGAGAGCGCCGGTCAGGAGAACGCCGGCCTGGCGAACTCAGTCCACGAGAAGGGGGCCACGCGATGAGCAGCTCGAGCATCTCCATGGTCAGGGCCCTCAACAACGGTCTGCGCAGAGCCCTCCAGGACGATCCCAAGGTCCTGCTGATGGGCGAGGACATCGGACGCCTGGGCGGGGTCTTCCGCGTCACCGACGGCCTGCAGGAGGAGTTCGGAAGCCTGCGGGTCGTCGACACCCCGCTCGGCGAGGCCGGCATCGTCGGCGCCGCCATCGGGCTCGCACTGCGCGGCTACCGCCCGGTCTGCGAGATCCAGTTCGACGGCTTCGTCTACCCCGCCGCCAACCAGATCATCAGCCAGCTCGCGAAGCTCCGGCACCGCTCGGCCGGTGCGATCACCCTGCCGGTCGTCATCCGCATCCCCTACGGCGGCGGCATCGGCTCCATCGAGCACCACTCGGAGTCACCCGAGGTCTACTTCGCCCACACGGCCGGACTGAAGGTGGTCACCTGCTCCAACCCGCAGGACGCCTACGACATGATCCGCCAGGCCGTCGCCGACGACGATCCCGTGATCTTCCTCGAACCCAAGCGGCACTACTGGAGCAAGGGCGACGTCACCGACGGGCGCCCGGCACCGATCGAGCGGGCGCGCGTCACGCGCCCCGGCACCGACGCCACCCTCATCGCCTACGGCCCGACGGTCCCCGTCGCCCTGGAGGCGGCCGAGGTCGCCGCCGAGGAGGGCCGCAGCGTCGAGGTCGTCGACCTGCGCAGTCTGTCGCCGCTGGACATGGGCACCGTACGGGAGTCCGTCCACCGGACCGGCCGCGCCCTCGTCGCCCACGAGGCCTCCCTGTCCCACGGGTTCGGGGCCGAACTCGCCGCGAGGATCCAGCAGGAGGAGTTCCACTTCCTCGAAGCGCCGGTCCTCCGCGTCACCGGATACGACACCCCCTACCCGCCGAGCCGCCTCGAGTCGGACTGGCTGCCGGGTGTCGACCGGATCCTCGATGCCCTCGACCGCAGCATGAGCTACTGAGAGGGGGCACCGTGTCACAAGAGCACGTCTTCCTGCTGCCCGACGTCGGCGAAGGGCTCACCGAGGCCGAGATCCTCCAGTGGGCGGTGAAGGCCGGCGACACCGTGGAGATCAACCAGATCCTGGTCGAGGTCGAGACGGCCAAGGCCGCGGTCGAACTCCCCTCTCCCTACGCGGGTGTCGTCGGGACCCTGCACGCAGGGGAGGGGGAGACCCTGCCGGTGGGTCAGCCCCTCATCACCATCCTCAGTGATGCCGATGCCGATGCCGATGCCGGTGCCGGTGCCGGTGCCGGTGCCGGTGCCGGTGCCGGTGCCGGTGCCGGTGCCGGTGTCGGTGCGAGTCCCGAGGCGACCGGCGAGACCGTGGAGGCTTCCGGCAAGGCGGCCCTCCTGGTGGGATACGGGCCGCAGGAGTCCGTCGGCCGTCGCCGACGCCGTCGCACCCCCGCCGTGTCCGCTGTCCGGCCGGTCGCGGAACCGGCGACGACAGCCGAACCGCCGGCCCCGGCCATCGAGCGGACGGCTGCGAAACCGCCCGTCCGGAAACTCGCCAAGGACCTGGGCGTCGACATCACCACCGTCACGCCGACGGGACCCGGGTCCACCGTCACCCGTGACGACGTCCGCAGGGCAGCGGGCACGAGTCCCGTCGCGGTGAAGGAAGGTACCCCGGAGACCGTCCCGGTGACTGCTCCCGAGCCCGCCGCCGAGACCCGGATCCCGATCCGCGGCGTACGCAAGCACACCGCCGCCGCCATGGTCGCCTCGGCGTTCACCGCGCCGCACGTCACCGAGTTCACGACGGTGGACGTCACGGCGACCATGCGGTTGCGGGACAAGGTGGCCGCCCGCCGCGAGTTCCGCGACCTGCGCGTCACGCCGCTGCTCTTCGTGGCCCGGGCGCTCCTGCTGGCCCTGCGCAGGACCCCTGAGGCGAACGCCAGTTGGGACGAGGCCGGCCAGGAGATCGTGCTCAAGCACTACGTCCACCTCGGCATCGCCGCCGCGACCGGACGCGGGCTCATCGTCCCCAACATCAAGCACGCCGACCGGATGTCGCTGCGGGAGCTCGCCGAGGCGCTCGCCGAACTCACCGGCACGGCCCGGGCCGGGAGGACGACGCCGCAGTCGATGACCGGCGGGACCGTCACCATCACCAACGTCGGCGTGTTCGGAGTGGACACCGGGACACCGATCCTGAATCCGGGGGAGGCGGCCATCCTCGCCGTGGGTGCCATCCGGCGCATGCCCTGGGTCGTGACGGACGCGTCGGGAGCGGAGGCGATCGAGCCCCGCTGGGTCACCCAGCTGGCCCTGTCCTTCGACCACCGGCTCATCGACGGCCAACAGGGCTCCGAGCTGCTGGCCGACATCGCGGCCGTCCTGCACGATCCCGGGCTGGCGATGCTCTGACGGGGCCCACCACCGGCCGCCGGGCCGGTGATCGAAAAGGGAGGGGCGGTTCCTGCGGGGCACGGGTACGGTCCTGCCATGTCTGGATCAACCGCTGGTGACCGCTCCCAGCCCTCTGTCACCGCCGACGACCTCGACCTTGCCGTGCAGCTCTCGGTGGCCGTCCTGCGCGAAGCGCCGCCGGCCGCCTGGGAAGGCAAGGCGGGTTCGCTGGAATGGGACTGCTGGGAGACCGTGGAGCACCTCAGCGACGACCTCTTCGCCTATGCCGCCCAACTGGGCCCGAAGACACCGCCCTTGGACAGGGAGGTGCCCTTCGCGTGGGAGAGGCGGCGGCCCGGCGGTCCGGCGAACGCCATTCACGCGGACCGCACGGCGGGGCCCGCCGGCCTGCTGCAGGTCCTGGAGGCGAGCGGCGCGCTGCTCGTCGCCATGGTGCGCACGACGCCTCCGCGGACCCGCGCCCACCACGTCTTCGGCGCCTCGGACCCCGAGGGATTCGCCGCGATGGGAATCGTGGAGACCCTGGTGCACACGTACGACCTGGCGGACGGGCTCGGACTCGCATGGGATCCGCCTGCCGATCTGTGCTCCCGGGTGCTCGTCCGGCTGTTTCCGGACGCCCCGTCGTCCACTGACCCGTGGCCCACCCTCCTGTGGGCCACGGGACGCGCCGAACTTCCCGGACACCCTCGTCTCACCACCTGGCGCTGGGACGGCACGCCCCGGGCATAGGCCGGGAAGGGCTCACCGGGTCGATTGCCTCGCAGATTCCCCAATTCGGCGCGACAGCCGTGAAAGGCGGCCAGAATGTGGCGGTGAGGCCGGTGGTGATGTGGGGCGCCGGTCGTCGAGTGCTGTGAAAAGAGAGTTCCGTCCTCGGGCAACGGCGTACGCTCCGCAGCGAAGGAGGGTGCCATGGCCGCTCACGCGAGAGCGATCGGGATCTGGTGGCTGGTCACCATGGCTGCCCTGACCACTGCGGTCATCGCGGTCGTCCTCGTCGTCCAGGCCGACTCGGGGGAGGCGTCCCCGCCGCCGTCGTCCCCCCTCACCGCACCGGCGGACGCGCCCGCGACGACGGACTCCGCCCCGTAGGACGCCACGCCGTAGGGGCCGGGTGGCGTCAGACCGTCGACAGATCGATCGCCCGGTCCAGGTCGTGCGGTCGCAGGACGCGCAGGATCGCCTCGAGGAGGTAGTAGTCGGCGTAGGGGAGGGAGATCTCGATGCCGTCCTCGGCGGGGCGGTTGCGGGTACAGCGGGCGACCACGGCCTCGGCGCGGGTGGAGTGGGTGGTGAGGCAGGTCCGGCAGAGCGCGTCGAGGATGCGCAGGGCGGTGGTGCGGTACGTCCTGCTGCCCGTGGCGGCGGCCAGGTCGAGCAGCCCGCAGGCCATGACGGTCCCGGCCGAGGCGTCCTTGATGTCGTACGGCTGCTGCGGTGCGCGGTAGTCCCAGACGGGTATGTGGTCCGGGCCGAGGGCCTGGACGGCGAAGTCGGCGAGCGTGCGGGCGGTGTCGAGGAACTGGTGGTCGCCGGTGCGCCGGTACATGGTGGTGAAGCCGTAGATGCCCCAGGCCTGGCCGCGGGCCCAGCAGGAGGTCGGGCTGTAGCCCTGGACGGTGTTGGGGCCGATGGGGGTGCCGGTGGCGGGGTCGACGTCGTAGACGTGCGGGGTGGACCCGTCCGGTCGCGGGAAGAGGCGGCCCGCGGTCTGCGCGTGTCCCACGGCCGCGTCCATGAAGGCGCCCTCACCGGTCTCCCGGGCGGCGAAGACGAGCAGGTCGAGGTTCATCATCGTGTCGATGATCAAGCGCCCGGCGTTGTCGGAGGTGTTGAGCGCGCCCCAGGCCCGCAGGTAGCGGCCGCGGGGGTTGTAGCGCTGGAGCAGTGAGCGTGCGGCCTGCACGGCGCCGTCCCGCCAGGACGTGTCGCCGGTCAGCCGCCAGGCGGTGACCCAGGACGGGGTGAACAGGAAGCCCAGGTCGTGGGTGCCGGTGTCGTACCGGCGGGGGGCGAGTTTCGCGGCCGACGCGAGGGCGAGGCCGCGCAGGTTGTCGTCGCCGCTGTGGAGCCAGCTCATCCAGAGGACGCCCGGCCAGAATCCGCCGACCCAGTCGCCGCTCTGGGAGTAGACCCACTTCTCGAACTTCGTCCCGACGGGGAAGGCGCTCACCCCGGGCGCGACGGCTCGCACTTTCGCCACCGCGTAGTCGGCCGCGTCACGCAGCACCGCCTCCGTGGCCGCCGACACCTGGCCGGCGAGCGGCCGGTCGGCGCGCGGCCGGCCAGCGAGCGCCTGCGCGGACTGAGGTACGGCGGCGTACGCCACCGCGGCGCCGCCTGCGGTGGCCAGCACGGCCCTGCGGGACATGTGCATGGGTGCCTTCCTCTCTAACTGGGGTGATTCGTGGGGGAGTTGAAGGAGTCTCGCATGCAGGGAAGCGTGCGTATACACATGTGCGCAAAGTTCAAGTACATGAACGAATGGATGGGTGAGCATGGATGGGTGAAGTGGTCGGGTGAAGTGGACGGGCGATCGGTGCGCCTACCGCGAGGACAGCCGGTGCAGCAGATCCCGGCTCGCCGAGGTGATCAGCGGGGGTACGTCGAGGTCGGCGAGCATGTCGGCGGCGGCCTGCATCTCCGCCGTGCGGCGTACCGCGTGCCGGTGGCTGCCGTCGACCAGCCGGTCCAGCGTGGCCGCGTCCGCGTGCGTCAGCTCGTCGGTGATGTGCTGCCGCAGCCACTCCTCGCAGCCGGCCGCGCGCGCCGCCTCCAGTGCCTCGACGACGGCCGCCGCCCACCCCTTGTAGAAGACGCTGCGCAGCAGCTTGCGCTCGGCGGCCAGCCCGGCCGGGCCGTCGAGGACGTCCACCCGCGCGCCGAGCGGACGGAGGAGGCCGGCGTAGCGCCCGGCGGCCGCCCCGGATGCGAGCATCGGCGTGCGCAGGCCCCGGCCGGGCACGGTGGCCATCAGGGCCACGTCGACGAGGTCGATGCCCGCGTCCGCCGCGACCTCGCCGAGGTGTCGTTTCGCCGCGGGCGACGCGGTGTTGAGGTCGGCCCACAGGCAGCCGGGCGCGGTGCCGGCGAGGCCGGCGCGCAGCGCGTCGGGGGCGGCCGAGGCGCTGTTGACGCTCAGGACCAGAGAGCTGCCGGCGGCCGCCTCCGCCTCGCTGTCGGTGCTCACGACACCCGGCGGCGCCGCGACCTTCGGGTCGTACCCGCGCACCAGCGCGCCCGCGGCGACCAGGTCACCCGCGATCGCGCCGCCCGCCTCGCCCAGCCCCAGTACAGCGACACGAAGACCCGTCACGGCGGTGGAGTTCACAGGTGCCTCCCAGTTCGTGTTCATCGTCCCTGGCCGGAGGCCGTCACGGCAGGGCAGGATTGGCGACAATATCGTTGCCATTCTGATCGTTCCGTCGCGGAAAGGGGAACCACGTGTCGGCAGCACCCAACATCCCGTCCGGGTCCGACCCGGTCGTCGAGGTCATCCGCGCGGCGATCGTGCGCGGCGACTACGTACCGGACCAACGGCTCGTGGAGGTCGACCTGGCGGAGCGGTTCTCGGCCAGCCGCGGAGCCGTGCGCTCGGCCCTGCTCCAGCTGGGCAACGAGGGGCTGGTGGAGCGCATCCCCAACCGGGGCGCCCGGGTGCGCGCGGTGCCGCTGGCCGAGGCGATCGAGATCACCGAGGTCCGGATGGTGGTCGAGGGCCTGTGCGCCGCCAAGGCCGCGCAGCGGGTGACCGACGCGGAGATCGCCGAACTGCGCGAGATCCGCGCGGGGATGATCGGAGCGGTCGAGGCCGGGGAGGTCATGGTCTACTCCCGGTTGAACAACCGGCTGCACCGCCGCCTCATGGAGCTGAGCGGTCAGGCCACGGCCGAGGGCGTGCTGGAGCGGCTGCGCGGCCAGTCCGTGCGTCACCAGTTCCGGCTCGCCCTGCAGCCGGGCCGGCCGGCCGTCTCGCTCCCCGAACACCTCGCGATCATCGATGCCGTCTGCGGCCGTGACCCCGTCGCCGCCGAACAGGCCGCCCGGGGGCACCTCGGCAGTGTCATCCACGCACTGCGGAAGTCCGCCAACTCGCCCTCTTCGAAGGTGAGTTAAGGCTGCAGTCGGCTCGTGGCGGCCGGCTCGCGGCGGGCGCGGGCGACGGTCGGTATCGCTTTCTGCGCAACCCATTGACGCCTTCCCAGTGATTGTTAACAATCTGGGTCACCAAATTGGTGACAGGGAGGCGGTATGACCGACCGACCAGGCACGCACCCCATCCCCTCGGACGAGGCCCGCGAACTCGTCGCGGGGGCCTACGACATCCATCTGCACATCGCACCCGACCTGATGACGCGCCGCGTCGACGACCTCACCCTGGCGTCCCGCTTCGCCGAGGTCGGATTATCAGGCTTCGTCCTTAAATCGCACTACGTGCCCACGGCGGAACGGGCCGCGGTGGTCCGCAGGGCGGTCCCCGGCTTCGGAGCGGTCGGGGCGATCACCCTGAACGGCTCGGTGGGCGGAATGAACCCGATCGCCGTGGAGATCGCCGGCCGCGGCGGCGCCCAGGTCGTCTGGCTGCCCACCGTGGACAGCGCCAACGAACGGGCCTGTACGGCGAGCGGTCCCGAGGGCGCGACGCCGCCCATGTGGATGCAGTTGCAGAACGAACTCCGCGACGCCGGAATGACGGCCGACCCGGTCGACGTGGTCGGACCGGACGGCAAGGTCCTGGAGATCACCCGCCAGGTGCTCCGGGTGATCGCGGCCCACGACATGACCCTCGCCACCGGACACCTCGGCACCGAGGAGATCACCGCCGTGGTGGACGCGGCGGTCGAGGAGGGCGTCCGCCGGATCGTCGTCACTCACCCGGAGTTCACCTCGCAACGGGTGGGCGTCGAAAGGCAACGCGAACTCGCTGCCAAGGGCGCCCTGTTGGAGCGGTGCTTCACCACCCCGTACACCGGCAAGGTCTCCTGGGAGCTGTGGCTGGAGAACATCAGGGCCGTCGGCCCGGAGCACTCCGTGCTCTCCAGCGACCTCGGCCAGCCCTTCAACCCGCCGGTGGAGGACGGACTCCCGCTGCTCGCCGAGCGGTTGCTCGCCGCCGGCTTCACCCGGGACGAGGTCCGGGTCATGGCCGTGGACAACAGCCGCCGGCTGGCCGGAGCGGTGGACGACCGATGACCGCCGTCCTGGAACTCCGCGGACTGAGCAAGCAGTTCGTGAAGGACGACACCGGGATCGTGGCACTGCGCGACCTGACCCTCGGCATCGAGGAGGGCTGCTTCGTCAGCGTCCTCGGCCGCAGCGGCTGCGGCAAGTCGACCATGCTGAACATGATGTCGGGACTGATGTCCCCGACCTCGGGCCGGGTGACGTACCGGGACATGCGGGTGTCCGGACCGCGCACCGAGGTCGGCTACCTCACCCAGTCCGACACCCTCATGCCCTGGCGCGACGTCCGCCGCAACGTCGAAATGCCCATGGAGATCAAGAGGGTTGCCGCCGGGGAACGCCGGGACCGCGCGGCGGACCTCATCGAGCGGGTCGGACTCACCGGCTTCGAACGGCACTACCCGCGCGAACTCTCCGGCGGCATGCGGCGCCGCGCCAGCCTCGCCCGGATGCTCGCCGGCGACCCCGAAGTGCTGCTGCTCGACGAGCCGTTCGGCGCCCTCGACGCCCAGCTCCGCTCCGTGCTCCAGGCCGAACTGCTCCGGCTGTGGCAGGGCAGCGGCCAGACCGTCGTCTTCGTGACCCACGACATCGAGGAGGCCCTGCTGCTCGGCGACCGGGTCGTGGTGCTCGGCCGGATCGGCCGGGTCGTCCTGGACAAGGAGATCGACCTCCCCAGACCGCGCGACGCCGACGGACTGCGCGTGGACCCGCACTTCGTCGCCCTGCACAAGGAGATGTCGGCGGCGCTGCGGGAGGCACGGTGAACACGGTCGACGCGAAAACCCCGGCGGACCCGGAGACGGAGACGACGATCGGGCAGTCGGTCACCGTTCCCCTGCACCGCAGCTGGTGGGAGCGGCACGGCGGCACCGTCGTCATCTGGGGCGGCCGGCTGGTCCTCGCCGCCGTCCTGCTGGTGGCCTGGCAGCTGTGCGCCGGGCGGGTCTTCGACCTCACCTTCACCAGCAGGCCCCTCGACGTCGTGCACCGGCTGGCCGACTGGCAGCGCCAGGGACTGCTCTGGTCCAACACCTGGGTCACCCTGAAGGAGGTCGTCCTGGGCTTCCTGCTCGGCGCCGCCTCCGGCGCGGTCACCGGGTTCGTCCTCGCCTCGCTGCCGACCTTCTACCGCATGGTCGACCCGTTCATCGTCGCCCTGTACTCGCTGCCCAAGGTCGCCCTCGCCCCGCTGTTCATCGTCTGGTTCGGCATCGGCATGCAGATGAAGGTGCTGCTCGCCGCCGTCACCGTGTTCTTCCTGGTCTTCCTCAACACCGCCGTCGGCGTACGGGAGGTCGACCGGGGACTGATCGACGCGGTACGGCTGATGGGCGGCCGCCGCCGGGACATCGTCCTCAAGGTCGTCCTGCCCGCATCCATGACCGGTCTGCTCACCGGCCTCAAGGTCGCCGTCCCGTACTCGCTGATCGGCGCCGTGATCGGGGAACTCGTCGCCTCCAACCGGGGGCTGGGCTATCTGATCAGCGACGCCGCGGCCAACTTCGACACGGCCGGGGTCTTCGCGACGCTCGTCGTCCTCTCGGCCATCGCCACCGTCCTCAACCTGATCGTCAGCCTCATCGACCGCAGGGCCAACCGCTGGAAGCCACTGGAGGGCAGGAAATGAGAGAGCAGCCGCGTATGGACCGCCGGCACCTCGTGAAAGGCCTGCTCGCCACCGGAGCCGTCACCCTCACCGGCGCGGGCTGCGCCGAGTCCGGCGCCTCCACCGGGACCGGGAAGATCTCGGTCGGGCAGGTCAGCCAGTCCATCGCCTTCTTCCCGCTGTTCATCGCCACCGAGAAGGGCTACTTCAAGGACGAGGGCGTCACCTTCGGCGACCCGCCGATCCTCGGCACCGGCGCCAAGGTCGCCGCCGCGCTGAAGTCCGGCAGCATCGAACTCGGCGGCTCCGTCATGACCGACGTCCTCAAACTCTCCGCGATCCAGAGCGACATCCGTCTGGTCGCCGACCTGGTGGACCGCTACTACATCGACATCATCACCGGGAAGGACTTCAAGGGCGCCGCGGCCGACGCCACCCTCGACGAACGCATCAAGTCCCTGCAAGGGCAGAAGATCGGCATCACCGGGCCCGGCAGCGGGACCGAGGCGCTCGTCATCTACCTCTTCGACAAGGTGGGACTGGACTCCAAGAAGGACGCCCAGCTGGTCAACCTCGGCAGCGAGCCCAGCGCGGCGCTCGGCGCACTCAAGGGCGGCCAGGTCGACGCCCTGTCCTTCGCCCAGCCGCTCGGCCAGCAGGCGGAGGGAACCGGCGTCGGAACCCTCTACATCTCCCCGGCCCGCGGCGACATCCCCGGGCTGGTCGAGGTGTCCCACGGCGTCATCTTCACCACCCAGGGCATCCTCAAGGACAAGGCCAAGGAGATCGCGGCCTTCCAGCGGGCGCTCGTCCGGGCGAAGAAGGACATCCACGGCAACGACACCGCGGGCGTCAAGAAGCTGCTCGCCGAGTACCGCAGCGGCCTCCCCGACACCACCCTCGACGCCCTGATCCCGCTGCTGAAGAGCGAGATCCCGACGACGAACGCCTTCAAACGGTCCTCCTTCGACACCGCGGTCGCCTTCCACAGGTCCGCCGGCCTCATCACCGAGGACCCCGACTACGACCAGCTCGTACCGGCGAACCTGCGCGCGACGTGACCGCGGCCGGCGGACCCGGGGAACTCCTTGCGGGAGTGACGGGAGGGAGCGGTACGGGCAGGACGGCCGCAGTGGTCGCCGAGTACGTCCGGGCCACGGGGACGCGGTGGGTGTTCGCCTACCCCGGTGACCCGATCATCGAACTGATGGAGGCGTTCCGGGCCGCCGGCGTCGAGGTCCTGGCCGGTACCCGTGAGGGCACGGCGGTGTTCATGGCCGAGGCGCAGGCCATGGTGACCGGGCGGCCCGGTGTCTGCCTGTCGACGCTGGGGCCCGGTTCGACGTCGATCGTCAACGGGGTGGCCGCCGCCACCTGGGACCGGGTTCCGCTGCTGGCGATCTCGGGCCAGATCGACCCCGGCCGCGAGGACCTGGTCACCCACCAGGTGGTGGACCACAAGCTGCTCTTCTCACCCGTGGCCAAGTGGGCCGGCCGGATCGACCCCCGGTCGGCCGACGCGGTGCTGCGCAAGGCGCTGCGGCTGGCCGTCGCCGAGCGGCCCGGCGCCGTCCATCTCACCGGCTCCGCCGAGGCGTTCGCCGCTCCCGCACCCCGCACCGCCGTCGCGCCGCCGCCCTTGGACGGCGCCGCCGGCGGGGTCCGGGTGCAGCGGGCCCCCGGCGGCCCGGACCCCGCGGTGCTGTTGCGGTCGGCCCGGCGCCCTGTGGTGCTGGCCGGTACCGCCGCGACCCGGTGCGGAGCCTCCGCAGCCCTGGTCCGGCTGGCGGAGACGGCAGGCGCCCCGGTGGTGGTGTCAGCGATGGCCAAGGGCGTCTTCCCGGAGGACCATCCGCTCTTCGCCGGAGTCCTCGACATGGCCTGCCATCGGGTGGTGTGGGACCTCCTGGCCGGCAGTGACCTGGTCGTCGCCGCCGGCTTCGACCCCGTCGAGCTCCTCAGACCGTGGTCCCTGCACACGCCCGTCCTGCATGTCGACACCACACCCAACGTCGACCAGGTCTATCCCAGCGACTGCGAACTGGTCGGAGACGTCGCCGCGAGCCTGGACTGGCTCGCCGACGGCCGGCGGGGCGAGCCCCGCTGGACCGAGGCGGACGTCGCCGTCCACCGCACCCGGCTCCGCACGGCCTACTACGCGGGCCGGGTCGGAGGACGTCTCAACCCCACCGACGTCATCGACGTCGTCCGTGCCCACACCCCGCCCGACACCGTCGTCACCTGTGATGTCGGCTCGCACAAACTCCTCGTCGGCCAGGGCTGGCAGACCCGCGCACCGCGGGGTGTCCTCATGAGCAACGGCCTGTCCTCGATGGGCTTCGGGCTCCCCGCGGCGATCGCCGCCCAGCTGACCCTGGGCGAGGTCCCGGTCGTCGCGCTGATCGGCGACGGCGGCTTCGCCATGACGGCGACCGAACTGCGGACGGCCGTCGCCCGCCGGCTGCGGCTGACGGTGGTGGTCTTCTGCGACGGCAGCCTCAACCGCATCGAGCTCAAACAGCGGGCCCTCGGCTACGGCGGCACGGCGACCCGGCTGGACGACATGGACCTGGTCGCGCTCGCGGGCGCCATGGGCTGCGACGGCGTACGCGTGACCTCGGTGGCCGAACTGGAGAAGGCCATGACCGGCCTCGCGACCCGCACCGGCCCCCTGCTCGTGGAGGCCCGCATCGACCCCGCCCAGTACGAGGCACAGTTCTGAGGAGCGGACCGTCCTGATCGGGCACCGGCTACCGCAGGGTGCCCGATCACCGGCCGGGGTTCAGCTCTTCCCGGGGCGGGTCACCCACCTGCCGTCGACCCAGCTGCTGACCGTCTCGTATCCGGAGCGGAACGAGCCCAGGTAGTCCACCTTCAGGTTCTTCTCGGCGGTGGACAGCCGCGCCGTGTAACTGGCGGGGTCGTCGGCGGATCCGCCGGTGGTGTCGACCGCGATGTAGGGGAACGCGTACACGGGGCGGGCGCCCGTCACGGTGCCGCTGCTGTTGATCTTCTGGCTGAGCAGGCTGTCGGGTGCCTGGTCCGCGGTGACCCAGTCGACGACCGCGGTGAGCGCGTCGATGCTGTCCGGGCCCTGACCGCCGCCGCAGTGCGCCACGCCGGGCAGCAGGAACAGCCGGGCGAAGTCCTTGGTGGCACTCTCACCGCCCATCGTCTTCTCCACCGCCTTGTAGTAGGCCATGCCGGCGACGGAGGAGATGTTCGGGTCGGCCAGCCCCTGCCAGATGATCAGCTTGCCGCCGGCCGCCTTGAACGCGGACAGGTCGGGGTCGGTCGCGTCCATCGTCCCCTCGTTGAGCTTCATCAGCTTCCGGTAAGCGGCATCCGTGAACTCGACGTCCTTCCAGGACAGTTCGGGGTGCGCCTCGGGGTAGAGGAGGTAGCGGACGCGTTCGTTGACGTTGGTCTGGTTGGCCGTGGAGCCGGTGGCGGTCGTCGGGACGATGACCCCGGCCCAGTTCAGCTCGTTGCCGCGCAACTGCCAGCCCGGGTAGAGGAGTTTGCCGGCCTTGTCGACCGGGCCCGAGTACAGCTTGCGTACGGTGGTGACCTGGGCGGCGGTCAGGCAGAAGTCGTCGGAGGTCGAGGTCTGCCCGCTCGCGCAGGCGATGCTGCCCGGGTCCCAGGTGCAGCTCAACGGGTCCTCGTTGATCCCGTCGCCGCTCTCGCCGCACCCCTTGAGCACCGCGTTGTGCAGCGGGGTGAGGTCGGCCGTGGTCAGGGTGGCCGTGCCGGCCGTCCCGGAGAACACGGCCTGGGCGTTCCAGGCGTGCTGGAAGGTGTGCGCGGTCCAGTTGTTGGCGGGGGCCCCGGCGACGATGCCGTTGAAGTCGGTCGGGTAGCGCTGGGCCTCGGTGAGGGCCTCGTGGCCGCCCTGCGAGCAGCCGTCGTAGTAGGCCCCGGTGGCGGAGGTGCCGTAGAAGCGCTTGATGATGTCCTTGGCCACGACGGCGAGCTGGTGCTCGGACTTGTAGCCGAAGTCGGCCTTGAGGGTGGGGTCGGTGCCGAAGAGCCCGGAGCTCATGCTGGTGCCGTAGTGGCCCTGGTTGTCCGAGGCCACGGCGAACGCGCCGTCGGTCAGCGGCACGCAGCCGGTCGCGGCCGGGGCGCTGCCGCTGCTCACCACACCGCAGTTGCCGCCGCAGCCGACCTGGAGATAGCTGCCCTGCCAGGTCGTCATCGGCAGCCGCAGGTCGAACTGGAGCTGCGGGGCGATCAGGCCCTTCACCTCGCAGGCCGCCCAGTTGCCGAGGGTGTTGCCGCCGGCGGCCAGCACGGTCGCCGAGGCGATCTGGGTGGGGGCGCCGGAGATGCCGCTCAGATCGAGCGCCGCGACGGCGGAGCAGTCGATGGCGGGAGCCGTGGCGGAGGCGGTGGCCGCGGTGGTGGCCGCAGCGGTGGTCGTGCTGTCGGCCTGCGCCGAACTTCCGGTCAGCGCGCCGACGGTGCCGATCGTCAGCGCCAGCACGGCGGCCAGGACCACGGCGACACGTCGCAGGCGGATGCGTTTCCAGGGAGGTGGCTGCACGGGGGCTCCAGGGTCTTCGAGCGTGCGGGAACACTCGGACTGCGGGGGACGGGTGAGGAGTGAAGCAGCGCGGGCGGGAGCCGGAGAAGGAGCCGGTGCCTGTGAATCCTCGCTCTGGTCATCGACGACCGGGATACGAGCCATCGCCTTGTGAACTTGATGCGGACTGCGGGGTCATGACGCCATATCAGGCGCGAACGGGACCGACCGCGGCCGGCGCGGAAACTGAAAATCTTGACCATGTCCCACAGTAAGACACAGGTAAATCCGAGTACCGCTCGATGGCATCCATAGCGGCGACTGGTGGAATTTATCTCCTTCACACATCGGGCAGGGAGATCTGGTCGCTGCGTTTACGGGAACCGTTTTCCGGAATTCCTGCACATCATCTTCCGAAGGGACCGGCAAGATGCCAGAAACCAAAACCCACCGCAGGTTAAAGAGCAGGTGGAAGCGCGCGGGCGTGGCTTTCGCCGCGGGGACGGCCCTGCTCCTCGGGGGGATCTACGTCAACGCCGACGCCGCGACCACCCCGAGCGACTCCTCGGCCGGTGACTCCTCGGCCGCCGGGACCACGGCCACCACCGACGCCTCGTCGTCCGTCTCGGACGTGGTCGACGCCGCCGACGCGTTCCTGGACACCCTGGACAGCGACCAGCAGTCCGACGTGCTCCTCGACTTCACCGAGGCGAACGCCACCGCCTGGTCGAACCTCCCGTGCGGCTCGACCTGCCGGGTCGGCATCGAGTTCAGCACCCTCAGCGACGAACAGCTGACCGCCGCCGAGGCGGTGATCGAGACGGCCACCGGTACCGGCAGCGGCACCGGGTACGACCAGATCACCCAGATCCTGGCGGCCGACGACAAGCTCGGCGAGACCGCCAGCGGCTACGGCAGCGGCAACTACTACCTGGCGTTCCTCGGCACCCCGAGCACCGACGGCACCTGGCAGCTGCACTTCGGCGGCCACCACCTCGCCCTGAACCTCACCTACAAGGACGGCGCGGTCGAGGGCACCACCCCGTTCTTCATCGGGGTGGAACCGACCAGCTGGACCGGCGACGACGGCACCACGTACGCACCCCTGTCAGGTATGCGCGACGGGATGCTGGACATGATCGGCAGTCTCAGCAGCAGCGAACTGTCGGAGGCGAAGCTCTCCGAGTCGTTCAGCGACGTGCTGCTCGGTCCGGGCGAGGACGGCGACTTCCCGGAGACCAAGGAAGGCCTCGCGGTCGGCGAACTCACCGACGACCAGCAGGAACTGGTCCTCGACGCCATCGAGCCCTGGGTCGACGTGGCGGACGACACGACCGCCGCCTCCGCGCTGAGCGACTACGAGTCGGAACTCGACGAGACCTACATCTCGTACTCCGGCAGCACCGACCTGGACACCACGGGCGACTACGTGCGCATCGACGGCCCGGGCGTCTGGATCGAGTTCATCTGCCAGAACGGGCTGGTCTACCAGAACCAGGTCCACTACCACACCGTCTACCGTGACCACGACACCGACTACGGGGGAGAGTTCTCGTTCTGACGGACTGAGGGACCGCCCGCCGATCTCGCCGTGGCATGCGCTGCGCATGCCGGCCGGGATCGCGACGGTGGTCACGGCGGCGCCGCTGCCGGCGCCGCCCGCCGCCGCGCACCCAGTGCCGCTCGGCGCGGGAAGCCGCGATCCGCCGCTACCTCGCGGACCGAGCAGACCTCCACCGGTCCCTACCGCGAACTGACCGTCCGGGCCACGCTCACCCCGCCCGCCGGCGGGGACCCGCGCCGGTTCGTCCTCGACTACGACGTCGTCGTCCACCACATTCTCGAAGGCACCGACCATCTGCTGTTCCTGCTCATTCTCCTGCTGCCCGCCCCCTGCGGGCCGCCGGAAACCGCCGGCGCGGACTGACGAGCACAGGAACCGCCGCCGGCCGCATCGGCCGCACCACACTGGCATTCACCGTCGGGCATTCCGTCGCTCTCGCCATGAGCGCCTTGGCCCGCCTCGACATACCGGCCCAACCGGTCGAGACATTCATCGCCTTCAGTGTTCTCGTCGGCGCCGTCCATGCAAATCGACCGCTTTTCCCGGGACATGAGGCCGTGGTCGCCGAGGTCTTCGGCCTGGGGCACGGACTCGCCTTTTCCCTCACCCTCGCCGAGATGCACCTCCTGGTGCTGCTGGACCGCCTCGGCCTGGCCAACCCCGTCGCCCGCGCGGCGGACAGTGCCGGGACCCACACCTCCCAGCTGCTCCTCGTCCAGGTCACCTGCGCGGTGCTCGCCACGCTCTGGACACTCGCCCCGCCCGGGCGCGGCAACCCCCGGCGATCTTGGCGGTTCGCTCACCGTTCATAACGTCCTCACCTGCGCGAAGACGTCCGTTCGAGCCACGCAGGAAAGGTCCTGGCGGCCTGTCACAACGAAACCCCAGGACGGACTTGGTGACCGAATCACGCGTTCGCCGGTGGCGCCGCAGCCTCCGTGTCCTGCTCGTCGCCGTCGCCGGACCGACGCTCGCCGTCGGCGCGCTGACGGCGTCCCCCGCCCACGCGGCGGCCGCCGACGACATCCGGATCAACGAGGTGGTGACCACCGGGGACGTCAACGACTCCGTGGAGCTCTACAACAAGGGCACCGCCACGGTGGATCTCTCCGGCTGGATCCTCCGGGACGACAACGACAGCTCCAAGTACGCGATAGCCTCCGGGACCACCCTTGCGCCCGGCGGCTACGTGGCCTTCGACGTGCACAACTCCTTCGGCCTGGGCTCCGACGACGAGGCACGCCTCTACCTCGCCGACGGCACCACCCTGGTCGACAGCTTCAGCTGGACCCAGCACTCCGACCCCTCGTGGTCGCGCTGCCCGGACGGCACCGGTGCCTTCGGCTCGGCCGCGCTGACCCTCGGCGCCGCCAACGACTGTGGCTCCGGCGGTGTTTCGGCGACCGCGTGGCCGGGCGGCAGCTCGGTCGCCACCGCCGACACCAAGAACGCCTTCGGCTCCGACATGAGCGGCCTCTACCAGGAGGGGAGCGTGCTGTGGGCGGCACAGAACAGCGGCAGGCTGTGGCGGCTGGTGCCCAACGGCTCCACCGCCTGGAAGGCCGACACCAGCAACGGCTGGACGTCCGGCAAGACGCTCAAGTTCCCCGGCGGATCGGGCACGCCCGACGACGAGGGCGTCACGCTCACCGGCTCCGGCGCCGGCGGCGGTGTGTACGTGTCGAGTGAGCGCAACGCCGACTCGTCCGGCACCAGCCGGCTCTCCGTCCTCAAGTACGACGTCAGCGGCACCGCCACCACCATCACCGCCGCCACCGAGTGGAACCTGACCTCCGACCTGCCGTCGGTGGGCTCCAACCTCGGCCTGGAGGGCATCACCTGGGTCCCCGACGCCACCCTGACCGCCGCCGGGTTCAAGGACGCCTCGACCGGTGCCGCCTACAACCCGGCGAACTACGGCTCGCACACCGGCGGTGTGTTCTTCGTCGGCGTCGAGGGCACCGGCATGATCTACGGCTACGTCCTCAAGGACGGCGGCACCTTCACCCGGGTCGCGGCCGTCAGCAGCGGCATGGCCGGCGTCATGGAACTCCAGTGGGAACCGCAGGCGTCCCGTCTCTGGGTGGTCTGCGACGACACCTGCTCCGGCCAGCACCGCACCCTGCAGATCAACTCCTCCGGGGTCTTCGCCACCACCGCGATCCACAACCGCCCGACCGGCATGGACAACCTGAACAACGAGGGCTTCGCCGTCTCCGGCTCCGACGCGTGCAGCGGCGGCAGCAAGCCCGTGTGGTGGTCCGACGACAGCAACGACAGCGGTCACGCGCTGCGCAGGGGCACCATCACCTGCTGAGGTCTGCCGGGCCGCCGGTGCCGCGCTGTATCGTACGCGCGGCATCACCCGCACCACCCGGAACGCCCGCCAACTCCCTTACCGGCACGTCGACTTCACCGACGTGCCGGTTCCTTTCGCCGCCCCCCGGAGGAACCGTGGCAACCCCCCGCACCCACCGTCTCCGTATGTCCCTGCCCAGACGCAGATCCCTCGCCGTGACGGCCGCCCTCGCCGCCGTCTGCGGTGCCGGCCTCACCCAGCCGACCCCGGCCCGCGCGGACGCCGCCGCCGACCGCGCCGCCCTCGCCCAGTGGTGGGCCCCGGTCAACTTCCAGGATGTCGACTCCACCGGCGAGACCGCTCTCGGCGGCAAGTCCGACTACATCACGTCGTACGACTACGACGGTGACCTCAACGGCCGCAACAACTGGGAGAACACCAGCCAGTTCCCGCTCGCGGCGCACGTCTACTACTCGGTCGTCCAGACCCCGTCCTTCTCGTACCTGCTGTACACGTACTTCCACCCGCGCGACTGGTCGGACGGAGTCCTCGACAACTACCAGGAGGATCTCACCGAGCACGAGAACGACGCCGAGGGCGTCCTGGTCGTCGTCGCCAACGACGGCTCCGCGCACGGGCAGTTGAAGGCCGCCATCACGGTCGCGCACAGCAACTTCTACTCCTGGGTGCCCTCCGGCAGCGACTTCACCAGCGGGCAGGAGAGCGTCGACGGCACGCTGAAACTGCAGGGCGACCCGCACGACGACGGCCACGGACGCCCGTTCACGACCCAGCAGCCCAACACCCATGCCGCGTGGGCCGAGGGCTACCTGTCCCAGGAGCGCAGCCAGTACGCGAGCGGCGACGGCATCGTCTACTACCCCGGCTCCACCGCCGAGGTGCCGGACGGGTCCAACGACCGCGACGTCCAGTACACGCTGACCGACGTCTTCGCCTCGAACGGCATGTGGGCCAACCGCACCCTGACCTCGTTGTTCGCGACCACGAACAACTTCGCCGGTGACGACAGCTCCAACCCCTACGGCGCCAAGTGCGGGGCGGGCGGGGTCCTCGGCCCGGCCAACGGGGCGTGCGACACCGACGCGGCCAACCCGCCCTGGGCCTGGGACGACTCGAACGACCTGCCCGGCCGGGGCTACCTCGCCACCAACCCCGCCGAACTCGTCTGGGACTACTTCAACTGGTCCGGCAAGCCCTCCGCGCCGGACCTCGCCTACACCTGGGACCAGTACAACGGCATCACCTCCTGATCAGGCGCCGGGCCCGCCCTGCAGCACCGTGGGGCTGATCTGCCGTACCTGAGGCAGCGTGGTGACCATGTGGGCGACCACGCGTTCGCTGAGGCAGACATGGCGGTGGGGGATGTCCCCGGGAAACCGGGCGAAGTCCCCCGCCGCCAGGTCGACCGGTTCGGTGAGCGGGCCGGTGCGCAGCTTGCCGGTGATCACGTAGATGTGGTGGAGCGTGCCGGCCGCGTGCGGGACGACGGGCTCGGGCTGCCTGCCGCTGCGTTCGAGACGCAGCACCAGGGTCCTGACATACCCCGAGCCGTACACCTCGTCGAGCAGCCGCTCCGACCAGTTGCCCGCCTCCGACCACTCGCCCTCGTCGTGGCGCTGGACATAGACCGGCGTGCCCCACTCGGTGAGGAGCCGGCGGGCCGGTACGTCCAGGGCCGCGCCGAGCAGCGAGAGCGTCTCCACGGTCGGGTTGCCGGCGCCCTGCTCGATCTTCGACAGCGTCTGCTTCGAGAGACCGGAACGGCGGGCCAGCTCGCCCAGTGACATGGCGCGTTCGAGCCGGAACCGGCGGACGTTGCGGGCCACCAGCTCGTTCTCATGGGCCAGGTCGTCACTTTTAATGTGCATCCCGTCATTGTTGACGGACGGTCGGCGGTCTGGCCATGCTTGTCACGTAAAAGTTTCCGGACGGTCTACTGAAAATGACACCGGACCCCCTCGAAGCTGAGGTGAACCGCCATGACCACCGCCTCCCTGGACTACCCGGCCCGTGACGACCGGGCCGCCGTCGACAAGGCCATCAGCCTGCTGGTCGCCTTCGGTGACAGGGCGAGCAGCGGGGTCGGCGTCAGCGAGCTGGCCCGCCGGGCCCGGCTGAGCAAGTCGACCGCGCACCGGGTGCTGGGCATGCTGGAGCGCAACGGCGTGGTGGAACGGGTCGGCACGGACTACCGGCTCGGCGAGCGCCTCCACCAGCTGGGCCGCTCCGTCTACGCGGCCGGCCACGAGAATCTGCGCGACCTGCTCCTCCCGTACCTGACCGACCTCTACGAGCTCACCCGGCACACCGCCCACCTCGCCGTCCTGCACGGCACCGATGTGGTCTACCTCGGCAAACTCCACGGCCACCGCCCGGCCCCCGTCCCGTCCCGCATCGGCGGCCGGCTCCCCGCACACGCCACCGCCGTCGGCAAGGTCATGCTCGCCTACGACGCGGAGGCCGCCGCCCAGGCGATCGCCGGGCCGCTGCACCGCTTCACGGCCCGGACCATCGCCGACCCGGCGGCACTCGCCGAGGAACTGGACCGCATCCGCCGGACCGGCCTCGCCTACGACGACGAGGAGAGCCAGCCCGGGCTGAGCTGCGTCGCCGCGCCCGTCCTGGGCCGCTCGGGGCGTGCGGTGGCCGCGCTGTCCATCGCCGGACGGCGCGGCCGGATCGACACCACGCGGCTCGGCGCGGACGTACGCCGGGTCGCGGCGGCGGCCTCCCAGGCACAGCAGCGGACGGGCCGGCCGCCGCGGCCGTGACCTCGGCGCCTGCCGCGGCCGTGACTTCGGAGCCTGCCGCGCCCGTGACCTCGGAGCCTGCCGCGCCCGCGACTCACACGCTCTGTGCCGTGGCCACCGCGAAGCCCGCGATCCACTCCGGGATCGGCGCATAGAAGCGCGAGGTCATCCGGTAGTCGCCGGTGGTGGCCGCGAGGGACGCGAAGGCGGCGATCCAGGTGCGGACCTCGTGGGCCGAGCCGCCGCCCTCGGCGCCCATCCACTCCACGGTCCAGGAGTCGACGTCCGCCAGCCGTCCGCTTTCGAACACGTCCAGGACCTGGTTGTCCCAGGCGGGGTTGATGGGGATCATCCGAGTCGAGCCGGCCGCGTAGTCCCGCCCCGCCCGGACGACCCGCTCCTCACCCCGCGCCCGCTGCTCGGGCGTCGGCGGGTGACCCTCGATCAGGGCATCGGCCACCCGGGGCGGGGCGCCGTCCAGGACCGGGACGGGCGGGTCGTGGGAGAGCCCGCCGGAGCCGAGGAACAGCACCCTGCGGTCCAGCCGGGCACAGGCCTGGCCCACGGCCGTACCCAGGGCCCGGATCCGGCTCACCGGGCCGAGCGGGGTCGCGACCCCGTTGACGAAGACCGGTACGACCGGCACCTGGTCGATCCCGCCGAACAGCACCTCCAGCGGCTGGACGAAGCCGTGGTCGACCGTCATCCGCGCCGACACGGTCAGGTCGATGCCGCGGTCGAGGACCCCGCGCGCGATCGATCCGGCCGCTTCCGTGTCGACCGACAGCGGACCCGCCGCCGAACCGAAGTCACCGACCGCGTGGGCGGCGGTGGCCAGGCAGAAGGGCGGCATCTCCTTGTAGAAGAAGCCGTTGTAGTGGTCGGGAGCGTAGAGGACGACGAGTTCGGGGTCGAAGGCGCGAACGAAGGATCTCGCGTGTCCGACCGCTTCCGCCACGGCGGCCAGAACCTCGGGCCCGGGGTCGTTCCTGCCGATCAAGGGGGAGTGGGAAAGCCCTACGGCGGTGTTCATGCGACGTCTCCCTGGGGGCGGACGACGAGCTTGCCGGTCAGCCGCCCGTCGATCATGAGCTGGAACCCCTGGTGGATCTCGGCCAGGGGCAGGGTGCGGTCGATGACCGGACGCAGACCGGTGGCGTCCATCAGCTTCAGCAGGGCGACCAGTTCGGCCCGGGTGCAGCCGGTGGAGCCGAGGATGCGCTGCTGGAGGTAGAAGACCCGGCCGAGGTCGGCCGGCGGGTTGGTGCCGCTGGTCGCGCCGGCGACGACGACCGTGCCGCCGGGGCGCAGCGACTTCAGCGAGTGCGACCAGGTCGCCTCGCCGACCGTCTCGACCACCACGTCCACCCGCTCGGGCAGCCGTTCCCCGGTCGCCACGGCCCGGCGCGCGCCCCAGGACTCGGCCTGGGCCCGCTTCTCCGCGCTGCGGCTGGTGGCGTAGACGACCGCCCCGGCGGCGACCGCGAGCTTGATCGCGGCCGAGGCGACCCCGCCCCCGGCGCCCTGCACCAGCACCCGGTCGCCCGCCCGGATCCCCGCCTGCGTGAAGAGCATCCGGTACGCGGTGCCCCAGGCGACCGGCAGACAGGCGGCCTCGTCGAAGGTGAGCCACTCCGGCTTGGGGATCAGATTGCGGGCGGGCACGGACAGGTACTCGGCGAAGGCGCCGTCGTGCCGCTCCGACAGCAGTGCCCGCCCCGGGTCCAGCGTCTCGTCGCCCAGACCGGCGTCCGCGTCGGCGATCACCGGGTGGACGAGGACCTCGTTGCCGTCCTCGTCGTACCCCGCCGCGTCACAGCCGAGGACGACCGGCAGCCGTTCGGGCGGATGGCCCACCCCGCGCAGGGTCCACAGGTCGTGCATGTTCAGCGACGACGACACCACACGGACGGTGGACCAGCCGGGGCGCGGCCCGGGTTCGGGAACGTCTCCGACGACGAGGCCGGCCAACGGGTCGGTCGCGCTCTGGGAGACGGCGGTTGCGGCAAGCATGGGAGCACGCTCTCCCGCCGCCCCGGGACGCCGACAGCCCGCGTGCCGCCGTACGGAACGGCCGATGGCACCCGTCCGGCCCGCTGCTGTTCGCTGAGGCCATGACCTCGACGAACGAACCCAAGGGCGCTGCCACGGCGGCACCGCGCGGAGCGCTCAGTCGCCCCGCGGACCTGGCACGGAACATCGACGTCTCCGGGCTCGTCGACACCGAGGGCGGACTGCTGGACCGCGTGGTCTTCACCGACGAGGAGCTGTACCGGCAGGAGTTGCGCAGGGTCTACGCGCCGAGCTGGCTGTTCCTCGCGCACACCGACCAGTTCCACCGGCCCGGCGACTTCTTCACCACGTACATGGGCGAGGACCCGGTCATCGTCACCCTGGACCGCGACCGCCGGATCCGCGCCCACCTCAACTCCTGCCGCCACCGGGGCGCCCGCGTCTGCCGCGCCGACTCCGGCACCACCCGCAACTTCACCTGCACGTACCACGGTTGGTCCTACAACCTGGACGGCTCGCTGGTGAGCGTCCCCAACAAGGACGGCTACCCCGGCGGGTTCGAGGAACGCGACTGGGGCCTGGTCGAGGTCCCGCACGTGGAGACCTACCACGGGCTGGTCTTCGGCACCTGGAACCCGGACCCGGTCCCGCTGCGCGAGTCGCTCGGGGACATGGCCTGGTACATGGACGCCATGCTCGACCACGACGACGAGGGCACGGTCGTGGTCGGCGGGGTCCACAAGTGGGTCCTGGAGGGCAACTGGAAGCTGGCGGCGGAGCAGTTCGCCACCGACTGGTACCACGTGAACATGAGCCACGCCTCGGCACTCATGCTGCTCGCACCGGCCGGCCGCAAGCCCAAGGACGAGGTCGTGCACCGCACCGGCCGCCAGTACGCCGGCCCGAACGGCCACGGCGCCGGCTTCCCGGTCCACCCCAGGAACCGGTTCGACGCGCAGACCGTGCACCAGTGGACGGACTACGACGCCCTGCGCGAACGCCTCGGCGAGGCCCGCGTCGAGGGCCCGCTCACGAACGGGCACGCCACGGTCTTCCCCAACTTCTCCTACCTGCCCGTCAACGGCTCCATCCGCGTCTGGCACCCCAAGGGCCCGGACAAGATGGAGGTCTGGGCCTGGACGATCGTCGACAAGTCCATGCCGGAGGAGGTCCGCGAGGCCCAACGCCTGTACAACCTGCGCACCTTCGGCCCCAGCGGCATCTTCGAGCAGGACGACGGCGAGAACTGGAGCGAGGTGCAGGCCATCTCGCACGGCTTCATCACCAACGGAGTCGCCCTCAACTACCAGATGGGGATCGGCTCGGAACGCGAGGACGGCCGCCACCCCGGCCGGACCGGCGAACTGTACAGCGACGCCGCCGGACGGGCCTTCTACGGCCGCTGGCGCGAGCTGATGAACACCCCCGCATGGCACGAGGAGGGCAAGGCATGAGCAACGGCAGCGGCATTCGAGTAGCAGCCCTGGCGGACATCCCCGAGGGCGAGGGCATCGCCATCGACAAGTCCGTCACGGGCACGGCCGACGACATCGCCCTGCTGCGCGACACCGACGACACCGTGTACGCCCTGGACGACACCTGCACCCACGAGGACGCCTCCCTGGCCGACGGCTGGGTCGAGGACGGCTACGTCGAATGCCCCCTGCACGCCAGCAGGTTCTGCCTGAAGAACGGCGAGGTCCAGGGGCTGCCCGCGACCCGGAACGCCTGCCCGCACCGGGTCGAGGTCCGCGACGGCGAGGTCTGGCTCTTCCCAGGGGAGACGCCGTGAACGTGGTCGTCGTCGGCGGCGGCATCGCCGGCGTCAGCACCGTCGCCGCACTGCGCTCCCAGGGCTTCGACGGCGAGCTCACCCTCGTCGACGCCGGCGAATTCCCCTACGACCGGCCGCCGTTGTCGAAGGACTACCTCGCCGGGAACAGGACCGCTCCGCAGCTCGCCCTCCAGCAGCCGTCCTGGTACGACGACCAGCGCGTCCGGCTGGTCAACCGCACCACGGTCACCGCGCTGCGCCCGGCCGAGGGCAAGCTCGAACTCTCCGACGGTACCCTGCTGCCCGCCGACCGGGTCGTCCTCGCCACCGGAGGCAGCGCGGCCCGCCCGCCGATCCTTGGCATCGACGGCGAGCGCGTGCACGTCCTGCGCACGGTCGAGGACGCCGACCGGCTGCGCCCGGCACTGGCCCCCGGCGCCCGCATCCTCGTCGTCGGCGCCGGACTGATCGGCGCCGAGACCGCCTCGACCGCGGTACGCCTGGGCTGCGAGGTCGGCCTGGTCGACCCGTTGGCCACCCCGCTGTCCGCCGTGCTCGGCCCGGAGCTCGCCACCTGGCTGCACGACATGCACACCTGGCACGGCATCACCACCGTCCAGGCGGCGGTGGAGTCGTTCACGGATCGCGGCGACCACATCGAGGTCCGGCTGACCGGCAAGACCGGATCGCGGTCGTACGACGCCGTCGTCGTCGGCGTCGGCATGGTCCCGCACACCGGGCTCGCCGAGCAGGCGGGCCTCGACGTGGACAGGGGCATCCTGGTCGACGCCGGTCGGGTGACCTCGAACCCGGCCGTGCTCGCGGTCGGCGACCCGGCCCGGCCGCGCGGGCAGGCCCGTGCCGAGCACTGGGAGGCCGCCCAGCAGGATGCCGCCCGGGCCGCCGCCACCCTCCTCGGCACCCCGGCCCCCGCCCCGACGGCGCCCTGGTTCTGGACGGACCGGCACGGCCGTCACATCGAGGCGGTCGGGCAACTGGGCTCCGCCGCCGAGACCGTCGTACGCGGCTCCTTCGCCGAGGCGCCCTTCGCCGTCTTCGGCCTGCGCGACGGGCGGCTGGTGGCCGCTGCCGCCGTCGACGACTCCGCCGCCGTACGCGCCGCCCGCCGGATGATCGACCGCCGGACACCGGTCGACGCCGCACGGCTGGCGGACCCCGACGTGAGCCTGCGCGCCCTGCTGCGCCCCGAAAGGTGACCCCGTGACATCCACCGCCCGACGTGCCGACCGAGACACGCACTTCGAGGTCGAGCAGTTCTACTACGAGGAGGCCGCCCTCCTCGACGACGGCCGCTACACCGACTGGCTGGAGCTGCTCGCCGACGACCTCGACTACTGGGTGCCCACCCGCACCAACCGGCTGCGCCGGCAGCAGACGCTGGCGGTGGCCGCGCGGGGCGAGGCCGCGTTCTTCGACGAGACCAAGGAGAGCCTGGCCTGGCGCATCCGCCGGTTCGACTCGGGCATGGCCTGGGCCGAGGACCCGCCGTCCCGCACCCGCCACCTGGTGACCAACGTGATGGTGCGGCACCACGACCCCGCCGAGAACCCGGAGTTCACGGCCGCCGACCTGCAGGTGCGCTCCGCGTTCCTGGTCTACCGCAACCGCCTGGAACGCGAGGAGAACGTGTTCGCCGGCAGCCGCGCGGACGTGCTGCGCAGAGGCGAGGACGGCGGCCTGCGGGTGGCCCGGCGGACCGTCCTCCTCGACCAGAACGTCCTGCTGGCGAAGAACATCTCGACCTTCTTCTGACTTCCGAGGGAACTGCCTTGACCGAACTCAAGCACCATCGCGTCGCCACCTCGCTCGGCGAGATCGCCGTCGCCGAGACCGGCGAGGGACCGGTCCTGGTGATGCTGCACGGCGGCGGCCCCGGCGCCTCCGGCGTCGGCAACTACCAGCAGAACCTCGCCGCGTTGGCCCGGCACTTCCGGATCGTCCTGCCCGACCAGCCCGGTTTCGGGGGCAGTTACCGCCCGACGGACGAGGACCTCACCGAACGGTCGATCACCGGGATCACCGTCGACGCCCTCTTCCAGGCCCTCGACTCCCTCGGCATCGACCGCTTCCACCTGCTCGGCAACAGCCTCGGCGGAGCGGCCGCGATCGCCATGGCCCAGCAACGCCCCGAGCGGGTCACCCGGTTGGTGCTGATGGCACCCGGCGGCGGCTGGCTGCCGTCCGGGCCGACGCCCACCGAGGGACAGAAGGAGATGTTCCGCTACTACAACGGCGGCGGGCCCAGCGAGAAGAAGATGGCCGCGTTCATCCGCACCATGGTCCACGACCACAAGCAGTTCGGCGCGGACGTGGTGAAGGCCCGCTACGAGGCCTCCCTCGACGAGAGCCACATAGCCTTCTACCACCGCTACAACGCGGCCTTCGCCCGGCGCGGCGGGATGGACCCGCTCTGGCGCGACCTGCACCGGATCAAGGCGCCCACGCTGCTGCTCTGGGGCCGCGACGACCGTACGATCACCCTGGACGGCGCGCAACTGATGCTCCGCCAGATCCAGGACGTGCAGCTCCACGTGTTCGGTCGGTGCGGGCACTGGGTGCAGCTGGAACGGCAGCCGGAGTTCGAGGAGTTGGTCGCCGGCTTCCTCGGGGAGCGGTGATGGGCTGGCTGGACGGGTACGTCGCGCTCGTCACCGGCGGGGGCGCGGGCATCGGCCGCGCGGTCACCGAGCGGTTCGTGGCCGAGGGCGCCTCGGTCACCGTCTTCGGGCGGGACCAGGGCCAGTTGGACGAGGTCGTCGCCGTCGCACCCGACCGGATCCACGCCGTCCCCGGCGACGTCCGTGACTCCGGGCGGCTGCACATCGCCGTCGCCGAGACCGTAGAGCGCTTCGGCAGGCTGGACACCCTCGTCGCCAACGCCGGTGTCTGGGACTACCAGCGGCAGCTCACCCGGCTCGGCGCCGCCGAACTCGACGCCGCCTTCGACGAGATCTTCGCCGTGAACGTCAAGGGCTGTCTGCTGGCGGCCGAGGCGTCCTGGCGGGAGCTGGTGAAGAGCCGCGGCAGCATCGTCATGACCCTCTCCAACGCCTCCTTCTACGTCAACGGCGGTGGCCCCCTCTACACCGCCAGCAAACACGCCTGCCTGGGCCTCATGCGCGAACTCGCCTACGAACTCGCGCCCAAGGTCCGCGTCAACGGCGTCGCCTGCGGCGGCATGAACACCGACCTGCGCGGCCCCGAGGCGCTGGCGCTCGGCGACCGCTCGATCTCCGCGTCCTTCGCGAAGAAGAACCCGGACGCCCCGGCGCTCGTGCCGCTGCACGACTCCAGCACCGACCCGCGCGACTTCACCGGACCGTACGTGCTGCTCGCCGCCCGCGAGCAGAGCGGCCCGATCACCGGGCACGCGATCTCCGCCGACGGCGGCATCGGCGTCCGCGGCTTCGCGCACGCGGCCGGCGGCGACCACCTCTGACGACCCTGATCACCCTGACGACTCCGACGCCCTCGACGACCCCGACCTCCCATGACCACTCGACGAGGAGTGCTGACTGTGCCCAGCCCCCACCCCCGCAACTCCGGACTCCGGGTCGACCTCAACCCGGCCGCGGCGGTGGCCCGCCACGCCCGCCACCAGGCCGACGAGGTGGTCGTCCGCTACCCGGGCGGCGACCTCACCTACGCCGAACTCGACGACAGGGCGGCCCGGTTGGCAAGCGCCCTGGCGGGCGGCGGTGTCGTCGACGGCACCCGTGTCGCCTATCTCGGCCTGAACAGCCCGGCGTTCCTGGTCACCATGCTCGCCGCGTTCCGGCTGGGTGCCGTGTTCGTCCCGGTCAACTTCCGGCTCGCCGAGCCCGAGCTGCAGCGGATCCTGGCGGACAGCGGCGCCGAGGTGATCGTCTGCGAGGAGGGCCACCGCCTCCCGGTCGAAGCGGTGCGCCCGGCCACGGAGCTGCGGCGCCTCCTGCTGGTGGACGACGACCCCGAGACACCGGCCGCCGACGGCGCCGCCGACTGGGAGCCCTGGTCACCACTGATCGCGGCCGCGCCGCCGACGACCGTCCTCACCCCGAAGTACGCCGACGACCCGGCGATCCTCATGTTCACCTCCGGCACCACCGGAACGCCCAAGGGAGTCGTACTCACCCACGGCAACGCCTGGTGGAACTCCGTCAACGTCGACCTGCGCCTGGACACGCGCCGCGGTGACGTCACCTACGCGGCCGCCCCGCTCTTCCACATCGGCGCCCTCAACAGCTTCGCCCTGCGCACCCTCGTACGCGGCGGCACGGTCGTCGTACGCCGTTCCTTCGACCCGCAGACGTGCCTCGACGACCTGGTCGCCCACCGGGTCAACTCCATGTTCGGCGTCCCGCAGATGTTCGCCGCGCTGGCCCGCGTCCCGGGCTTCTTCCAGCAGGATCTGGGCGCGCTGCGCGCCGTGGTGGTCGCCGGCGCACCGGTGCCGCCGTCCCTGGTCGAGCTCTACGCGGGGCGCGAGGTGCTGCTGCAGCAGGCGTGGGGCCTGACCGAGACCGCGCCGTTCGCCACCCACCTGCCCGCCGAGCGCACCCTGGAGAAGCTGGGGTCGGCGGGGATCGCCATGCCCTACACGGAGGTCCGGGTCGTGGACGCCGTCAGCAACGAGCCGGTGAAGGCGGGGGAGCCCGGTGAGGTCGTGGTGCGCGGCCCCAACGTCACCGCGGGCTACTGGAACAACCCGCGGGCCACGGCCGCCGCGTTCGACGCGGAGGGCTGGTTCCACTCCGGGGACATCGGCTATCTCGACGAGGACGGCTGCCTCTTCATCGTCGACCGTCTCAAGGACATGATCATCAGCGGCGGGGAGAACGTCTACCCGGCCGAGGTGGAGCGGGTCCTGGCGGCCATGCCGGGCGTGGTGGACGTCGCCGTGGTCGGGGTGGCCGACGAACAGTGGGGCGAGGCCGTCGCGGCGGTGGTCACCGTCACCGACGGCACCGGCATCGACCTGGAGGACATCCGCGCGTACGCGGCCGGCCGGCTGGCCCGCTACAAACTCCCGCGCCGGCTCACCCTCGTGCCGGCGGTGCCGAGGAACGCCTCCGGGAAGCTGGACAAGGCCGTCATCCGGCGGCTGGCGATCGCGGCCGAGGAGAGCTGACATGATCACGGTGCCCGCGGTCCCGGCGGACCTCGCCCCGGACCCCGCCTGGGAGACCGAGCCGATCGCCGGCAGCCGCACAGCGGCCGGCTTCCGCCTGCGCCGGGACGGGGTGACGGTGGACGTACGCCTGGAACGGTGTGCCGCGGGACGGCTGCGGGACGCGTATCCCGCCGGCGCCCACGACCTCGAGCTACGGGTGGCCGCCGGATGCCCGGACCACCTGCTCCCGGCGCTGCTGCGGAGCCTCACGGCGGCGGTCCGGGACGCCGATCCGCACTGCCGTCGGGTCGTCCTCGCGATACCCGTCGCCGACCGGGGCGGGATCACGGCCGCCGGCTCGGCCGGTTACCGGCACGCCGTGGACGTCGACCTCGGGCAGGAGGAACTGGCCCTGCTGGTGGCGGAACCCGACTGGGTCACCGCCACCGACATCGACCTGGAGCGCGTCCCGGGCGCCTGAGAGCGGGGCACAGCACATGACCGCAGCGACCCGGTGCCGTGCGGGGGCTCGACGCGCGGGATCGGCCCGGAGCTGGTGTGCTGGACGAGGGGGCTCCGGACCGTACCCGTCGTACCCGTTACGGGAGAGACGCATGAGTAGCTACCGAGTCGCGCAGGTGTCCGCCCTGGGCGGGCCGTTCGAGATCGTCGAGCGGGAGGTGCCGAGGCCCGGCCCGCGCCAGGTGCGGATCGCCGTGGAGGCCTGCGGCATCTGCCACAGCGACACGTTCTTCGTCACCGCCGCCCTGCCGGGTGTCACGTTCCCGGTGGTACCCGGCCACGAGATCGCCGGACGGATCGAGGAGCTCGGCGAGGGCATCGAGGACTGGGGCTGGCAGATCGGCGACCGGGTGGCGGTCGGCTGGTTCGGCGGCAGCTGCGGCCACTGCAAGCCCTGCCGCCAGGGCGACTTCATCGTCTGCGAGAACATGAAGACGCCCGGCTGGCGCTACGACGGCGGCTTCGGCGAGCAGGTGATCGCACCGGTCGACGCCCTGGCCCGCATCCCCGACGGGCTGACCTCGGCCGACGCGGCCCCGATGGGCTGCGCGGGCGTGACCACCTTCAACGGCCTGCGGCGCAGCCCGGCCGAGCCCGGCGACCTGGTCGCCGTCGTCGGTCTCGGCGGTCTCGGCCACCTCGGGGTGAAGTACGCGGTGGCCATGGGCTTCGAGACGGTGGCCGTCGCCCGCGGCGCCGAGAAGGCCGACTTCGCCAAGCAGCTCGGCGCCCACCACTACGTCGACTCCACGTCCGCGACCCCGGTCGCGGAGGCCCTCCAGTCGCTCGGCGGCGCCAAGGCCGTGCTCGCCACCGCCGGCAACTCCCAGGCGATCTCGGCTGCCATGGACGGGCTGGGCCCCCGCGGCGAGCTGGTGGTGATCGGCATCGACCCCGAGCCGCTCGGGATCAGCCCGTTCCAGCTGGTCGGGACCGCGCGCGTGGTCCGCGGCCACCCGTCCGGCACCGCGCAGGACGTGCAGGACACCATGGAGTTCAGCGCCCTGCACGGGATCCGCCCGACGATCGAGACCGTACCGCTGGAGCAGGCGGACGAGGCCTACCAGAAGATGCTCACCGGGGCCGCGCGCTTCCGGATGGTCCTCACCTACGACTGAGCTACGACTCAGCCACGACTGAACGTCACGCACTCACCGCGCCGCCCGAGCGCGGTGAAGACCGGGGTGACCACCGGGTCTTACGGGCGCAGCGTCTCCCGACGGCCGGACAGCCGGGTCCTCACCGGGCACCGCCCGTGTGCCACGGTCCGGGTGCCAGCGCGTCGGCCGTCCGGTACAGCGCGGCCCGGTGCGGGCCCTGCGGCAGCCGGTCCAGCTCCCGGCGGGCCCGTTCCGCATACGTGCGTGCCAGCCGCGTGGACTCCTCCAGCGCGCCCGTCTCCACCAGCAGCCGCGCCACCTTCTCCGGATCCTTCGAGACCGGCCCGGCCAGCAGCAGGGGCAGGCTGGGCCGGTCGTTGCGCAGATCGCTGTCGGCGGGCTTGCCCTCCCGCCCGGCCTCCGGCCCGTACGGCAGCAGGTCGTCGCGGATCTGGAACGCCACCCCGAGCGCCTCGCCGTACCCGGCCAGCGCCCGCGCCTGTTCCGGCGAGCCGCCGCCCAGCACCGCACCCGTCTCGCAGCACGCGCTCAGCAGCGCCCCGGTCTTCAGCCGGACCATCTCCAGGTACCCGCCGATCGCGTCCGGCGCCCGGACCGGGTCCAGCTCCCGGGCCACCCCCTGCGCCATCCGCCGTCCGGCCCGCGCCAGTGTGCCCACGGCCCGGGTCACGGCCGCGTCCGGCACCCCGCGCCGACCGCACTCCACCACCTGCTCGAACAGCGCGAACATCAGCGCGTCACCGCCCAGGACGGCCGCGCCGGACCCGAACCTGGCGTGCCCCGACGGCTTGCCGCGGCGCAGCTGGTCGTCGTCGAGGATGTCGTCGTGCAACAGGCTCGCCACATGCACCAGTTCCACCCCGACCGCCGCGGGCATCACCCGCTCGTACGACCCGCCCACGGCCGCCGCCGACTCCAGCAGCAGCACCGGCCGCAGCAGCTTGCCCGGCGGGTGCAGCGCCCAGCGGTGCACCTCCGTGAGCGGATCCCCGGCGGCCCGGGACAGCCAGTCCCGCAGTGCCTGCTCCACGGCCGCCGCCGCGCCGTTCTCCTCGTGCCGCATCTCCGGTCCTCACTGCTGATCGTTTTCCTGGCGGTGAACGAGCCCTGCCTCGGCGGCGTCACCCGGCGGCCGGTGGCGCGGCGGGCGCGCGCCCTGGTGGACGGACGTGCGCTCAGCTCCGCACCGCGCGGGCCGCGAGCAGTGCGATGTCGTCCTCGGAGCCGGTGGCGAGGTGCGCGAGCACCGTGTCGAGGATCTTGTCGAGCGGGTCGGTGGGGCACAGCGAGAGTCCCGTGAGCCGTGCCAGGCCGCAGTCGATGTCCTCGCCGCGCCGCTCCACCAGCCCGTCCGTGTACAGCAGCAGCACACCGCCGCGTTCCGGGGTGACGCGCTGCTCGTACCGGCCGAGCCCGCTGCCCAGCGGCGGGCCGACCGGCACCGGGACCAGCTGTATGTCGCCCTCCGGGGTGAGCCAGACCGGCGGCAGATGGCCGGCGCTGGCATAGGTGAGCGTGGCGACGTCCGCGTCGCCGAGCGCGAGGAAACAGGTGGCCACCCGCTCGAAGCCGGAGTCGGCGACCATCCGGTCCGCGTGCTGGAGGATCCGGCGCGGCGAGAGCCCCGCGAGGGCCAGGGCGCGCAGCGTCGAACGGTAGTGGCTCATCGCCACCGCCGCGTCCACACCGTGACCCATCACGTCCCCGATGACCAGCATCGTGCGGCCGTCGGGCAACGCCAGGACGTCGTACCAGTCGCCGCCGATCATCGAGCCGTCGTCGGCGGGGCGGTAGCGGGCGGTGGTCTCCACACCGGCGTGCTGCTGCAGCTGGCCGGGCTCGGCCAGCAGGGCCCGCTGCAGTTCCAGGGCCATGGTGTGCTCGCGTTCGAAGCGGACCGCGCGGTCCAGGGCGCGGGCGGCGCGGGCGGCGAGTTCGCGGGCGACCGTGGCGTCCTCGTTCGAGAACGTCCCGGAGTCCCCGGCCCGGGCCAGCATCAGGATGCCGAGCACCCGGCCGTCCGAGACCAGGGGGGCGAGGAGCACCGAGTGGACCCGGGCGGTCAGACACGCCCGGGCCGGCGGCCAGCGGGGGATCAACGACCGCCACTGCGCCGCGGTGATCGCGTCGCGCCGCCAGATCCGGCCCGCCGCCAGGTTCCGCCGGGTCCCGGTGCCCCGCGGCCAGCCGACCAGCTCACCGCGCGCGTCGAGGGCCGCGAGGCCGGTCACGAGCCCCGGCCGGGTGGCGTACGCCGCGAGCCGGGTCGGCGCCCGCCGCGCCGACGCGGTGTCCGGGGGACTGAGCTCCACCCCGGCCGCGTCCGCCAGCTCCGGTACGACGAACTCCGCCAGCTCCCGGCAGGTCCCGGCGACATCGGTGCCGGTGCCGATCCGGGACGCGGCCGAGTCCAGCAGCGCGAGGCGCCGGTGGGCGCGCTCCAGCTCGTACACGTACTGCTGCGGCTCACTGATCTCCAGGCCCACCGCGGCGACGCCCACGACCTTGCCCGTACTGTCCACGAGCCGGTGGTACACGCACCGCCACTCCCGGACCTGGTACGGCGAGTCCACCCAGGTGCGACCGGTCACGATGGCCTCGCGCGGCCGTCCGTCGTGGATGACGTCCAGCAGCACCTGGTCGGGCCGCTGGATGTGCGGGAGCACCTCGTGCTGGGTGCGGCCGAGGTACGCGGCGGCGGGCAGGCCCGTCATCCGGGCCATGTGCGGATTGACGTAGACGTAGCGCAGACGGGTGTCGAGGACCGCGAAACCGACGGCAGCGCCCTCGACGATGCCGCGCAGCATGTCGATGTAGCCGATGTCGGTGGGGGGCGCGCCCACTGCCGCCGGTGCCGCTGCCGGTGCCGCTCCCCGTTCCGCTGCCTGTGCCTGTGCCTGTGCCTGTGCCGCAGAGGGTGTCGACGCGCCTCGGGCGACCGGTGGAGCCGGTGCGGCCGGGGGCCCCGGAGCGGGCGGCGGAGCCGGGGTGGCCGGTCGTCGTGAGGAGGTGTCCCTGTCCACCCGGTCCTCCTCGCCTGCCCCTCCCTCGGCCGCCCTCATCGTGCAACAGGTCCCGGCACGGCGCATCCCGGGACCGGGCAGGCTGCCGTACGGGGGGTCCCGGGGCCGGTCAGGGCGGCCGCGCGTGGCATCCGCCAGGCATCCTGGGACCGTACCGGCCGGCATCCCGGACGCCTCCGCTCACATCGCCCGGAGCGGGTCTGTGCGGCGGCCTTAACGCCCGTTGATCGGGAGCGGTGACGCCGGCGTAATCAGCCGTACATACCGTCGGGGTCGAATGGAAGAGGCTGACCAGCAGGAACAGGGGGCGCCCGTGGCCGCGCCGGACTCGCGCAGCACCGACACCGGCAGGGTGCGGACCGTCTGCTCGTACTGCGGGGTCGGCTGCGGCATGGTCCTGGACATCGGCAGGGGCCCGGACGGCCGCCGTACCGTCCTGAAGGCCTCCGGCGACAAGGAGCACCCGGCGAACTTCGGCAGGCTGTGCACGAAGGGCGCCACCACCGCCGACATGCTCGCCGCGCCCGGCCGGCTGACCACCGCCCTGCTGCGGCCCGAGCGGGGCGAGGAGGCGGTGCCGTCGTCCGTGGACGCGGCGGTCGCCGAGACCGCGCGGCGGCTGCGCGCGATCGTCGACGAGCACGGCCCGGACGCGGTCGCCCTCTACGTCTCCGGCCAGATGAGCCTGGAGGCCCAGTACCTCGCCAACAAGCTCACCAAGGGCTGGCTGCGCACCAACAACATCGAGTCCAACTCCCGGCTCTGCATGGCCAGCGCGGGCACCGGCTACAAGCTCTCCCTCGGCGCCGACGGCCCGCCCGGCTCGTACGAGGACCTCGACAAGGCGGACGTGTTCCTGGTCATCGGCGCCAACATGGCCGACTGCCACCCGATCCTCTTCCTGCGCCTGATGGACCGGGTCAAGGCGGGCGCCAAGCTGATCGTCGTCGACCCGCGCCGCACCGCCACCGCCGCGAAGGCCGACCTGTTCCTCCAGGTCAAACCCGGTACCGACCTCGCCCTCCTCAACGGCCTGCTCCACCTCCTGCACGAGAACGGGCACACCGACCCCGACTTCATCGCCGCGTACACCGAGGGCTGGGAGGCGATGCCGGAGTTCCTCGCCGACTACCCGCCCGCCGTCGTCGCCGACATCACCGGCATCCCCGAGGCCGACCTGCGCGCGGCCGCCCGGCTGATCGGCGAGGCGGGGGAGTGGACCAGCTGCTGGACCATGGGCCTCAACCAGTCCACGCACGGCACCTGGAACACCAACGCCCTGGTCAACCTGCACCTCGCGACCGGCAGGATCTGCCGCCTGGGCAGCGGCCCGCTCTCCCTCACCGGCCAGCCCAACGCCATGGGCGGCCGGGAGATGGGCTACATGGGACCGGGCCTGCCCGGCCAGCGGTCGGTCCTCGTCGACGCCGACCGCGCCTTCGTCGAGGAGCGGTGGGGACTGGAACCCGGCACGATCCGCGCCGACGGCGTCGGCAAGGGCACGGTGGAGATGTTCCAGAAGATGGCCGACGGCGAGATCAGGGCCTGCTGGATCATCTGCACCAACCCGGTCGCCTCCGTCGCCAACCGCAAGACGGTCATCGAGGGTCTTGAGGCCGCCGAGTTCGTCGTCACCCAGGACGTCTTCACCGACACCGAGACCAACGCCTACGCCGACGTCGTCCTGCCCGCCGCCCTGTGGACCGAGACCGAGGGCGTCCTCATCAACAGCGAGCGCAACCTCACCCTCGCCCGCCCCGCCGCCGACCCGCCCGGCGAGGCCACCGCCGACTGGCGGCTGATCGCCGGCGTCGCCCGAGCGATGGGCTTCGAGGACGGCTTCTCCTACGACAGCGCGGAGGAGATCTTCGAGGAGATCAAGCGCTTCCACAACCCGCAGACCGGCTACGACCTGCGGGGCGTGACCTACGACCGGCTGCGCACCACGCCCGTGCAGTGGCCGGCCGCCACCGCCGACGGCCCCGACCGCAACCCCGTCCGGTACGTCGGCGCCGACGGTTCCCTCACCTTCGCCACCGCCTCCGGACGCGCCGTCTTCCACGCCCGGCCGCACGTGGACCCCGCCGAGATGCCGGACGACGACTACCCGTTCGTCCTGAACACCGGCCGTCTCCAGCACCAGTGGCACACCCTGACCAAGACCGCGAAGGTCGCCAAGCTGAACAAGCTCAACCCCGGCCCCTTCGTCGAGGTCCACCCCGAGGACGCGGCCGCGCTCGGGATCGCCGACGGCGACTCCGTGGAGGTCGCCTCGCGGCGCGGCCGGGCGGTGCTGCCGGCGGTCGTCACGGACCGGGTGCTGCCGGGGTCCTGCTTCGCGCCGTTCCACTGGAACGACCTGTTCGGCGAGTACCTCAGTGTCAACGCGGTGACCAGCGACGCGGTCGACCCGCTGTCCTTCCAGCCCGAGCTGAAGGTGTGCGCGGTGTCGCTGACCAGGGTGGCCACACCGGTGAGCGTGCAGGTGCCGGGGACCGAGCGGACCCCGGCCGCCGCGTCCGTCGTACCCGCTGCCGACACCGTCGTACCCGCCGCCACCTCCGTCGTACCCGCCGCCGTCGCGCCCACGGCCGTGCTGCCCTCCGCGGCCGCCGTGTTCGGCCTCGACCCGGCGCCCCCGCCGGTCCTGACCGACCGCGAACGGCAGTACCTGGTCGGTTTCCTCGCCGGTATCCCGGTCGGTGCCCCGGGCGTCCCTGTGCTGCCGCCGGACGCGCCCTTCAGCCCCGAGCACGCCCTGTGGGTCAACGGCACCCTCGCCGGCATGTACTCCCGCACCTCCGCCGCCCCGGTCACCGCGTCGGTGACGCCGACCCGGCAGGTGGTCGTCCTCTGGGCCTCGCAGACCGGCAACGCCGAGGACTTCGCCGTCACCACCGCCGAGCGCCTCACCGCGGGCGGCCACGCGGCGTCCCTCGTCGCCATGGACGAGGCCGACCCGGCCGCCCTGCCCACGGGCGCCGACCTGCTCCTGATCACCAGCACCTTCGGCGACGGCGACGCCCCCGACAACGGCGCCGGCTTCTGGGACGGGCTCGCCGCCCTCGACGCCGGGCGCCTCGAAGGCCGCAGGTACGCCGTGCTGGCCTTCGGCGACTCCAGCTACGACGACTTCTGCGGACACGGGCGGCGTCTGGACAGCCGGCTGGACGAGCTCGGCGCGGTCCGGCTCGCGCCGCGCACCGACTGCGAACCGGACTACGAGCCCCGGGCGGAGGCCTGGCTCGACCAGGTGCTCACCGCTCTCAAGGACGGAAAGGACGGAAAGGGCGGATCCGCGGCCACCCCCACCCCCGCGCCGGCGCCCGCCCCCGCCCCCGCCCCGTCCCGGCGTCCCGCCCCCGTCACCGCCCGGCTCGTCGGCAACCAGTTGCTCAGCCTGCCCGGCGCGGGCAAGGAGGTCCGCCGCTTCACCTTCGACAGCCGCGACAGCGAGACCCCGCTGGTCTACGAGGCGGGCGACGCGCTCGGCGTCCGTCCTCTCAACTCCCGCGATCTGGTGGCGGAGTGGCTGACCGTCACCGGTCTCGACGCCACAACCGGGGTGGAGATCGGCGGAGTCGGTGAAGTCCCCCTCGCCGAGGCCCTCTCACGCCATCTGGACATCACCCGCGTCACCCCGGACCTGCTCCGCTTCGCCGCCGAACGCACCCGTGACCCGCGTGAGTTGCGGAAACTGCTGCGCCCCGACAACAAGGACGAGCTGGCCAAGTGGTCCTGGGGCCGGCAGGCGGTCGACGTCGTCGCCGAGTTCGGGATCCGCGCCGACGCCGGCGCGTGGGCGGGCGTCCTCGGCAGGCTGCAGCCGCGCCTCTACTCGATCTCGTCCAGTCCGCTCACCGACCCCCACCAGGTCTCGCTCACCGTCTCCGTCGTCCGCTACGAGAACCTGCGCGGCCGGCCCCGGCAGGGTGTCTGCTCGCCGTTCCTCGCCGACGCCGAACCCGGCACCCCGGTCCCGGTGCACGTCCAGCGCTCCCCGCACTTCCGCCCGCCGGCCGACCCGGCGACCCCCATGGTCATGGTCGGCCCCGGCACCGGCGTGGCGCCGTTCGTCGGCTTCCTGCAGGAGCGCCGCGCCCGCGGCCACCGCGCCCCCAACTGGCTGTTCTTCGGCGAACAGCACCGGGCCACCGACTTCTACTACGAGGAGGAGCTCACCGCCCTGCTCGCCGAGGGCACCCTGAGCCGCCTCGACACCGCCTTCTCCCGCGACCAGCGCGCCAAGGTCTACGTCCAGGACCGGATGCGCGAACACGGCCCGCTGCTGTGGTCCTGGCTCCAGGACGGCGCCCACTTCTACGTCTGTGGCGACGCCTCCCGGATGGCCAAGGACGTCGACCGGGCCCTGAAGGACATCGCCACCGTGCACGGCGGACTGACCGGGGACGAGGCGACGGTGTACGTCAAGCAGCTGGCCGCGGACCGGCGTTACGTCCGGGACGTCTACTGATCGCCTACCGAGCACCTGCTGATCGGCTGGTGATCGATTACTGACTTTCCATCAGGTGGTGCATGGTGAGGGCGAGTTGGAGCCGGAACCGGCCCTGTGGGGTGCGCACCGACCAGCCCAGCAGATGCTCGGCGTGCGTCAACCGGTCCTGGAGCGTGGAGTGATGGACGCTGATCTCGGCGGCCGCCGCCCGCAGGCTGGCCGTCGACGCGATCGCGTGCAGCGTGCGCAGCATCCAGGGCGCGTCCGCCGCGGCGGCCCGCACGGCACGGACGTCCGGCGCCGGTTCCGCACCGGGTACGACGAGATCGGCGAGCAGCGCGACCCCGCCGAGCTCGTCGGCGTGCACGACGGGCGGGCCGCCGGGCTCCCGCGCGCCGCCGTCGGAGGCGAACCGCAGCGCGGTGCGGGCCGCCGACCAGGACTCGGGGAGGTCCCCGGCGGCCACCGCCGTCCCCACGCCCGCACGTCCCGCAGGCAGGACGGGCGGCGGTCCGTCGGCCACGATCCGGGGCGGTCCGCCGGCCACCGCCACCGCACGGAACCGCGCCGCCGGGTCGGCGGTGTCCAGACCGAGCCGACGGGCCGCGTGCAACCGGGCCGGTAGCGGGGCGCCCGCGTCCAGAACCGTCTCGACCAGCGCGGGGTCGTCCGGCCGTGGCCCCGGAGCCCGCCCCCGGGTGCGGTCGAGCACGGACCGCACGGCCGCCGAGGCCCGCTCCAGGATCACCGCGTCGACGACACTGGGACCGTCCGCCCCGGCCCGCTCCAGCCACAGTGCCGGCGGCCCGTCCGGCAGCAGCGACGCGCACGGCCACCCGGGCTCGGGCGCGCCCACCACGTCCGTCCGACGTCCGTCCGGCTCCACCCGCAGCCGGACCCGCCGCTCCTCGTCGGCCAGCCGCGCCGGACACCCCGCGAGCACGGCGGCCCCGCGCACCAGCGCCTCCAGACCGGCCCGGGTCTCGGCCAGCCGGTCGAAGTAGGCGATGACCGCGACGGCGGCCCCGGCATCCGGGTCCACCGCGGCCAGCCGCCCCGCCAGCTCTTTCATACGGCCATGATGCGCCATCCGGCCGTACGACGAGGAGAGCCCGGCACGGCAGGCAACCCCCGCGCCCGCCCGCCCCTCCTAGCTGTCGAGGCACAGCACCGACACAGAGCCCCTGGGACGACCGACACAGAGCCCCCTGGGCAACCCGCACAGTGACCCTGGACAAGGAGCCCCCGCTTGGACCGCAACGAGCCCCCGCGGCCCGCCGCCGGACCGTCCCGCCGGAGATTCATGGTCTACACGGTGGCCGCGGCCACCCTCACAGTCGCCGCCCCGCTCGGCTGCGACACCCCGCGGGCCGACGGCGCCACCCCGCCGTCCGACGTCCTGGTCACCGGGACCGACGAGGAGATGCTCGTCCTGGAGGTCACCGCCGACAACGAGGTCGTCGTACGGCTGCCCCGGGTCGAGGTCGGCCAGGGCATCACCACCGCCGTCGCCATGATGATCGCCGAGGAACTGGACGCCCGCCTCGCCGACGTCCGGATCCCGCTCGCCGACGCCCGCAGCAAGGGCAACCAGTACACCGGTGGCTCCAGTTCGGTCAGTTCGCTGTACGGCCCGGCCCGGCAGCTCGCCGCCACGGCGCGCGCCCGGCTGGTGACCGCGGCCGCCCGCCGCTGGCGGCTCCCCGCGCGCATCCTGCGCACCTGGAACACCATGGTCGTGGCCCCCGACGGCCGGACCGCCACCTTCGGCTCCCTCACCGCGAGCGCCGCCCGGATCCGCACCCCGGACGTGTCGAGCAAGCCCAAGCCGGCCTCCCGGCACCGGGTGATCGGGAAGCCGACGACCAGGATCGACGCCCGGGACATCGTCACCGGCGCCGCGAAGTACGCCGGCGACCTGGCGGTGGCGGGCGCGCAGCCGACCGTGGTGGCCCGGCCGCCGACCCTGCGGGGCAAGCTCGTCTCCCTCGACGACACGGCGGCCCGCGCCCTGCCCGGCGTCCACGCGGTCGTGAGGATCCCGGGCGGGGTCGCCGTCGTCGCCGAGACCTTCCACCACGCCTTCCAGGCCCGCGACGCGCTCCGGATCACCTGGGCCGACGGCCCGCTGGTGGCCCTGTCCGACAAGGAGATCCGCGCCCGGCTGCGGGCCGCGGTGCCCCGGCTCGGCACCCCGCCGCACGGAACGACCCAGATCGAGGGCGAGTTCGCGTTCGCGTTCGTCAGCCATGCCCCGATGGAGGTGCTCACGGCCGTCGCCGACGTCCGCGCCGACCGGGCCGAGCTGTGGTTCGCCACCCAGACCCCCATGGAGGCCCGCGAGACCGTCGCCGGCCTGCTGGGGCTCTCGAAGACCGCCGTACGGGTCCATGTGATGCGCGGCGGCGGCTCGTTCGGGCGGCGGCTCAACTTCGACCAGGCGACCGAGGCGGCCCTCATCTCCAAGGCGGCCCGTCGGCCGGTGAAGCTGATGTGGAGCCGCAACGACGACATCCGGCACGGCAGGATGCGCCCCGCCGACCACCACCGGATCCGGGCCAGTGTCGCCGGCGGCCGGGTGGTGGCCTTCCAGCACATGTCGGCCTCGGTGGGGGAGTCCTCCGACGAGCAGGGCCTGACCGCGAAGTCCGGTGCGGTACGGCCGCTGCCCAGCGACAGCGGGCTGTACAACTTCGGCCGGGTGGGCGGCGATTCGGGCGGCATCGAACTGCCGATACCGCTCGGCGCCTGGCGCTCGGTGGATTCCGGGACCATGCGCACGGCGGAGGAGATCGTCGTCGACGACATCGCCCGCGCGCTGGGCCGGGACCCGGTCGCCTTCCGCCGTACCACCCTGCGCAGCAGGACGGTGAAGGCCGTCCTCGCCAAGGCGGCCGCCGCCGGGCACTGGGGGCGCCGGATGCCCGCGGGCACCGCCCAGGGTGTCGCCGTCCACGAGGAGTACGGGTCCGCCGTGGCCTGCCTGGCCGAGATCGACGCCACCGACCCGAAGAACCCCCGGGTCACCAAGGTGGTGATGGCCGCCGACGTCGGTACGGCCGTCAACCCGCGCGGCCTTCAGGCGCAGCTCATGGGCACCGCCGTCGACGGCATCTCCACCGTGCTGCGCGCCGGGTTGCACATCGACCGGGGCGCGGTCCGCGAGGGCAGCTTCGCCGACTTCCACTACGCCCGCCAGCGGCACGCCCCGCTGGAGTTCGAGGCGCACGTCATCCCGTCCGGCGGGGAACCGGGCGGCGCCGGCGAACTCGGCGTCCCCGCGGCGGCGGGCGCGGTCGCCAACGCCTACGCCCGCGCCACCGGCCGCAAACCCCGCAGCTTCCCCCTCGACTTCTGACCCACCGCCTCCCCAACTCCCAGAAGGCACCCATGCGTTCGTATTCGTTCGTCCTCAACGGCAAACCGGTGACGGTCGAGGCCCCCGCCGACATGCCCCTCCTGTGGGTCCTGCGCGACCTGCTCGGCGTCACCGGCCCCAAGTACGGCTGCGGGGTGGGTGTCTGCCGCGCCTGCACCAGCCACCTGGACGGGGAGGAGATCCAGCCGTGCACGGTCCCGGTCGCCGACTGCGCGGACCGGGCGGTCACCACCATCGAGGGCCTCGCCGACGGCGACACCCTGCACCCCGTCCAACAGGCCTGGCTGGACTGCGACGTGGCCCAGTGCGGCTTCTGCCAGCCCGGCCAGATCATGGCGACCGCCGCCCTCCTGAAACGCACCCCGCACCCGACGGACGCCGACATCGACGCCATCGAGAACGTCTGCCGTTGCGGCACCTACTCCAGGATCAGGGAGGCGATCAAGAAGGCTGCGGCGAACGGGGGTTGAGTCCCGGCCCCGCTCCTCCCACCCCGATGCGCGAACGGCGACCGAAGACACCCGGGCATGGACGATCGGCCGACGCCCCCGCAACCGCCCTCGCCCGATCGGTCAGGATCGCAAAAAATCGGTCGATTTCGTACCGAAGTCACCGCCGAGCTCGGTGCGCACTACAGTTGGCCGCGCTCAACGGTGGGGTTTCTGGGGGGATTCATGCAGGAAATGGCGAAGGGGTCGAATGTCACGTTGTCGGCCCTGAGCGAGAACGTGGGCTCGGTTGTCGTCAGCCTGGGCTGGGTCAGCCCGAGCGGCGAGGGTGACGCGGACGTGTCGGTCCTGCTCGTCGGCTCGAACGGCACCGTGCGCGGGGACTGCGACTTCTACTTCTACAACAACCCGGTGGCAGCCGACGGCAGCGTGCAACTGCTCGGCAAGACGCCCACGGAGACGGGGGACGAGGACCGGATCGGCTTCGACCTGACCGCCGTACCGCAGGACGTCGACCGGATGGTCGTCGCGGCGAGCCGCTACCAGGACGCGCGCTTCGGCGAACTGGAGAACCTCACGGTCACACTGGCCGACGCGGCAGGCGATCCGCTGCTCCGGTTCACGGTCGAGGACGCCGACGCGGTGAGCGCCGTCATCTTCGGGGAGCTGTACCGGCGATCGGGCGAGTGGAAGTTCCGGGCCGTCGGCCAGGGGTACGCCGCCGGACTCGCCGGTCTCGCCACCGACTTCGGCGTGGACATCGACGACGACGCCGAACCTCAGGACGCGCCGCCCGACCCCGCCGACGACGAACACGCAGACCCCGTACCGGAGGTCGAGCAGCCGGCCCCGAACCTGGACGGCGTCCCGGCGCCGCGTCCGCCCGCGGACGAGGCCGCGGTGAAGAAGCCGGCCGCCCGTCCCCGCACGGCGAAGAAGAAGGTCACCCTGCCGAAGACGGCCAGGAAGTCCCTCGCGGAGAACGAGTCCTGGCGGGAGGCCCGGCTCTTCCCCGTCTCCGCCCTCAAGAGCGACCGGGACCGCGAGACACGCGCCACCTCGGTCCTGCTGTCGGTGATGGCCCAGGTACCCGAGTTCGGCCGGCGGCTCACCGCGGGCTTCGGCGCACCCGCCGGACGCATGGAGACGTACACCGAGGTGTCCCTGCCGCACGGCGACACCCCGCGGCGGCCCGACGGGGTCGTGCGCGTCGAGCGGGCCGGCAAGCTGTGGACGGCGCTGGTCGAGACGAAGACCAACGGCAACGCCCTGAAGGCCGACCAGGTGCAGGCGTACATGGACATCGCGGCCCGGCGCGGCTACGAAGCCGTGATCACGCTGTCGAACGATGTCGCCCTCGACGGCAGCCCGCTCGTGGACGTCAGGATCGACGGCCGGCGCAAGCACAAGGTGGCGCTGCGGCACCTCTCCTGGGCCGAAGCAGCCCACCAGGCCCGGATGCTGCTCCGGCACGAGGGCGTCGGCAACAGGGCGCACGCCTGGCTCCTCCAGGAACTCCTGCACTACCTCCAGCACGAGAACTCCGGCTGCCACGGCTTCCAGAACATGGGCCCCGCGTGGGTCCCGGTGCGCAACGGCATCGAGGACGAGACCCTGTGCGAGGGAGATCCGCGCGCGCTCGACGTGGTGGAGAGCTGGGAACGGCTCATCCGCCAGGTCTGTCTGGGCCTGGGCGGCGAACTCGGCCAGAAGGTGCTCCCGGTCCGCGGTTCCCGAGGCGGCCGGGACCCACGGGAGCGCCGCAGCCTCCTCGCCGACCGGCTGTGCAGCCAGGGAAGGCTCCAGGCCGAGCTGCGCATCGAGGGGGCGCCCGGCGTCCTCGCGGTCACCGCCGATCTGCGCACCGGCAGGCTCCGTACCTCCCTGGAGGTGCCGGCCCCCGAGCAGGGCTACCCGCTGAGCTGGGCCAAGCGGCTCGTGCGGTCCCTCGCGGAGGCGCCGGCCGACCTGCACATCGAGACCCTGGTCGAGGGCGACACCGCCGGACCGCGCGGCACGCTCGAACGGCTCCGGCCCGAACCGGGGGACCTGCTGCCCAAGGCGGACGGTGCCCGGATCACCGGCTTCCGGCTCTCGTTGCTCAAGAGCATGGGCAGTGGCCGGGGGAGCGCCGAGACCGGGTTCATCCGCAGCGTCGACGACGCCGTACGGCGGTTCTACGGCACGGTGGCGGTCCACCTCGACCGGGTGACGGACCGCCGGACCCCCGCACGTCAGCCCGTGTCCACCGGCTGACCCCCGCTCAGCGCGCCAGCAGCCGGCGCAGCCAGTCCACGTGGGCCGCCCTGGCCGACTGGGACAGGGCGGCCTGCGGGGCGAAGCCGTCGAAGCCGTGGAAGCCGCCGGGCCAGACGTGGAGTTCGGCGATGCCGCCGGACTGCCAGATGCGGGAGGCGTAGGCGACGGTCTCGTCGCGGAAGGTCTCCGCCGAGCCGACGTCCAGGAAGGCCGGGGGGAGGTTCGTGAGATCGGTGGCGCGGGCCGGGGCCGCGTAGGGGGAGACGTCGGGGCCGCCGCGGTCCGCGCCCAGCAGGGCGGTCCAGCCGGTGTCGTTGGACGTGCGGTCCCAGACGCCGAGGCCCTTCATCTGGTGGCTGGACGGGGTGTCGTTGCGGTCGTCGAGCATCGGGCACAGGAGCATCTGGCCTATCACGGACGGGCCCTGACGGTCCCTCAGGAGCAGGGCCAGGGCGGCGGTGAGTCCGCCGCCCGCGCTGGCGCCGACGATCACGATCCGTTCCGGGTCGCCGCCGATCTCCTTCGCGTGCTCCGCCGTCCACAGCAGGCCGGCGTACACGTCCTCCACCGGCGCCGGATGCGGATGCTCGGGCGCCAGCCGGTACTCCACCGACACCACCACCGCGCCCAGCTCCTTCGCCCAGGCCAGCGGGACGTCCAGCCCCACCCGGTTGTTGCCGAGCACCATGCCGCCGCCGTGCACGTGGTAGATCACCGGCAGCGGACCGGGCGCGGAGGCGGCCACCGGGCGGCAGATCAGGAGGGAGATCTCGGGGGCGTCCACGGGGCCGGGCATCGTGCGCTCCGCCACCTCGAACGCCCCGTCCATGGTGAGATCCAGCTCGGCGAGCAGCCGGATCCCCTCGCCCTCCCGGATCGCGGTGATGTCCGCCATCGTGAACGCCGGAGAGATCACGTCCTTGATCAGCTCCAGGGCGGCGGAGAGCTCGGGGTCGAACGGGGGCGGTACGGCGGTCATGGCGGCTCCTCGCGGTGGTGCGCTGCGGCTCGTACGCACATGATCCGCGTGGACGGGTGATGCCCGGGGGCCGCCGGACGGCGGAAGCTCCCCGCCATCCGGCGGGTGCCGGTCCGGGAGGGGGCCGCGACATGGCGGACCGCCGGCGCCGGGGCTTGACTTCGAGCGCGCTCCAAGGCCTAGCGTCGAGGAGGCAGAAGGCGATCCGGGCAGAACGCGGAACGCGCAACGCGGAACGGAGAACGGGCATGCGTGTGGGTGTGCACATCAACCGGTTCAACCACCCCGGGGGCGGACCCGCCCTCGGCGCCGAGCTCGCCGCCGCCGGTGCCGCGGCCGAGGCGGCGGGCGTGAGCTGGGTCTCGGTGATGGACCACTACTTCCAGATGGAGTTCAACGGCGGCGCCGAGGACCCCATGCTGGAGGCCTATACTACCCTCGGCTACCTCGCCGGCCGCACCTCCACCGTGCGGCTCGGCGCCCTGGTGACCGGGGTGACGTACCGGCACCCCGGACTCCTCGCCAAGATCGCCACCACCTTGGACGTGGTGTCGGGCGGCCGCGCCACCCTGGGTATCGGCGCCGCCTGGTACGACCGTGAGCACCACGGACTCGGCGTGCCCTACCCGCCGATCTCGGAGCGCTTCGAGCGCCTGGAGGAGACGCTCAGGATCTGCCTGCAGATGTGGGACCCGGAGAACAACGGCCCGTTCGAGGGCCGGTACTACCAGCTCGCCGAGACGCTCTGCGTTCCCGCGCCGGTGAGCACCCCGCACCCCGAGATCATGATCGGCGGCCAGGGGGAGAAGAAGACCCTGCGCCTGGTCGCCCAGTACGCCGACGCGTGCAACCTCATCCCCTCCTCCCCGGAGGAGCTGCGGCACAAGCTCGAGGTGCTGCGCGGCCACTGCGACACCGTCGGGCGGGACTACGACACCATCCGCAAGACCATCGTCTACGGCGCCGAGCCGGTCACCGCGGGCGACCTGGACGCCTTCACCAGGGACATCGAGGGCTACGCCAAGCTCGGCGTCGACACCGTCATCCTGTCCCCGCGCCTGGGCGAGACCTCGGGGTGGATGGAGACCTTCGCCGCTCCGGCCGTCCAGCGGCTCGCCGGGATCGAGTGACGGGGCGGGAGCGACGAGACAGGACCGACGAGACAGGACCGACGAGGCCGGACCCGGGAGACGCGGAAGGGGCCGGCGAAGTGCCGGCCCCTTCCGGATGGTGCCTTGGGCAGGTGGTGCCTCAGGCGGCCACGCCCACGTTGCCGTGCAGGCGGGCGACGACCTCGGTCAGCTGGGCGGCGACCTCGGTGTCGTCGGCCGGGTGGGTCTCGGCGAAGCGGACCACGGAGCCGGGGATGGAGAGCTTGATGTCCTCGATCACCTTGCCGCCGGCGATGCCGACGGCCTTGCGGGCCTCGTCCTGCGCCCACACGCCGCCGTACTGGCCGTAGGCGGTGCCGATGACGGCGACCGGCTTGCCACCGAAGGTGCTGGCGCCGTACGGGCGGGACAGCCAGTCGATGGCGTTCTTCAGCACGGCCGGGATGGTGCCGTTGTACTCGGGGGAGAAGAGCAGGAAGGCGTCGGCGGCCTGGGCGGCCTCGCGCAGCTTCGCGGCGGCGGCCGGGAGGCTGTCCGCGACGTCGATGTCCTCGTTGTAGAACGGGATGTCGGCCAGGCCCTCGAAGACCTCGACCACGGCACCCTCGGGGGCGAGCTTGACGGCCGCCTCGGCGAGCTGGCGGTTGTGCGAACCGGCACGAAGGCTGCCGACGAGGGCAAGGATGCGGACAGACATGGGGAACTCCAGGGGGGCTGAAACACTGCTGTTACGAATCCGGACCGAGGTCCGCTTAATTTCTAACACCATAAGCGGACTCCGGTCCAGTTCTGTTCCCGATGCTTTACGCTGTCTTCATGTCCAGCGTCCTGCCGCCCTTCCCGCAGCCCCAGGAGCCCTTCGACGCCCCGCAGTTGCTCGAAGTCGGGCCGGCTCCCGAGGAGCCGTGCCTGCGTGCCGACGCGGCCCGCAACCGCGCCCGGCTGCTGGAGGCCGCCGCTCGGCTGATCGCCGAGCACGGGGTGGCCGGCGTGACCATGGAGGCGGTGGCCGCGGCCGCCGAGGTGGGCAAGGGCACGGTCTTCCGCCGCTTCGGCGACCGCACCGGACTGCTGATGGCGCTGCTCGACCACTCCTCGCGGCAGCTCCAGGCGGACTTCCTGGGCGGCCCGCCGCCCCTTGGCCCCGGCGCCCCGCCGGCCGACCGGCTCCGGGCGTTCGGCGTCGCGGTGCTCTACCGCTCGGCGGACCAGCTGGACCTCCAGCTCGCCGCCCAGCCCGAGCCCACCCGGCGCTATGCCAATCCGCCGATCCAGGCGCTGCGCACGCACATCACCATGCTGCTGCGGCAGATCGAGCCCGGCGCCGACTGCGAACTGCTGGCCCAGACGCTCCTCGCGTATCTCGACCCCGCCCAGATCCACCATCTGACCAGGCAGTGCGGGATGCCGATGGAGCGCCTGGAGACCGGCTGGACCGACCTGGTCGACCGCGTCACGCGGACGGGCCCGACCCGCTGAGTCACGCGGACGGAGCCGACCCGCCGTCCTCCGCCTGGCCGCCGGTGAACATGCCGACCAGGCCCCGCGGCGCGTCGGCACGGAACAGCACGTCCCCGCCCTGGGCGGAGTCCGCCGCGGACCGTGCGGCACGCGCGAACATCTTCTCCTCGTAGGCGGCCAGGGCGGCCTCGGGGTCGTCCGGGTGTGCCACGAGCGCGAGGCCCAGGTCGGCGCCGTCGATCAGCGCCAGGTTGGCGCCCTCGCCGGCGAACGGCGACATCAGGTGCGCGGCGTCGCCGAGCAGCGTGACCCCGGGTGTCCGGTCCCAGCGGTGACCGATCGGCAGGGCGTGGATCCGCCGGGGCACCAGGGTGCCCTCGGCGTCCGCGACCAGGGCCCGCAGGCTCTTGTCCCAGCCGTCGAAATGATCGAGCACGGCCCGCCTGGCCGCATCGGCGTCGGTGAAGTCGATCCCGTCCAGCCACTCCTCGGGCGCCTCCACCGCCGTGTAGACGTGCAGGCTGCCGTCGCTCTCCCGGTGGGCGAGAAAACCCCGGCCCGCGCCGAGTGCGAACAGCATGCCGCCGCCGACCACCTGGGCGCTCACCGGATGCCGTACGTCCGCGTCCGGCAGGTCCGTCTCCACGAACGAGATCCCGGTGTACGCGGGCACCGCGTCCGAGACCAGCGGGCGGATCCGGGACCAGGCGCCGTCCGCGCCGACCAGCAGATCCGTCGTGAAGGAGCCGCCGTCCTCGAGGGCCACCTCGTGCCGGCCGCCGCCGAGCGGGCGGGCGCCGGCGACCTTCGCACCCCAGCGGATCACGCCCTCGGGCAGGGAGCCGAGCAGCAGCCGGCGCAGCTCGCCCCGGTCGATCTCCGGCCGTCCGCCGGTGCCGTCGTCGGGCAGGTCCAGCAGGACCCGGGCGTCCTTGTCCAGCACCCGCGTCGCCTCGCCGCCCGCGTGGACGTGGGCCAGGAACGCGTCGTGCAGCCCGGCCGCGCGCAGTGCCACCTGGCCGGTGTCGTCGTGGATGTCGAGCATGCCGCCCTGGGTGCGGGCCGCGGGGGAGGCGTCGAGGTCGAAGACGGCCGCCTCGACACCGTGCACCCGCAGCACCCGGGCGAGCGTGAGCCCGCCGAGACCGGCTCCGACGATCGCTATGGGGTGGTGGGGAGTGGACTCCGGGGTCATGGGGGTCATGCGGGTTTCCTAGTCATGGGGTTCGGGTACGGCGGTGTGCTCGATGCCGTTGATCAGGGCCTGGAACGCCCAGGACACGCGGGCCTCGGGCGCGCCCGACAGAAGCGCGCCGGAGGCGGCGGCGATGTGCGGATGGGTACGGGACGACACCTCGCCCAGCGCCCGGCCGAGGGCGTCCCAGTCCTCCTGGGGCGCCCCGCCCGCGTGCTCGGCGGCGGTCGCGGTGGCGCGCTGGAGCAGCAGGTCGACGCCCCAGGCGGCGCGCTCGCGCGGCACCCCGCCCTCGTCGAGCAGGCCCAGCAGGGTCTCGATCAGGTTCAGGTAGTGCGGGCCGCTCGGCCAGGAGGTCAGCGCGGACCGGGCCAGGCTCGGATGCTCCAGGAGCATCGTGGTGTAGGCGACGAGCACCTGCTCCAGCCGCTCCCGCCAGCCGCCCTCCGCCGGGGCCGGGCCCACGGTGCCGAGCAGCTCGTCCAGGACCGCCGCGTGCAGCTCGGCGGTGTTGCGGACGTAGACGTACAGCGAGGCCGGGCCGGTGTCGAGCTCCTGGGCCAGGCGCCGCATGGTGACCTTCTGCAGACCCTCGGCGCGCAGGATCTCCACGGCGGCGGCGACGATGCCCTCTCTGGTCAGGGCGGGCTTGGCGGGACGCTCCCGACGGGAACGGGGAGTTGCTGGCATGCGTCCACCATAACGAACATGTTCGTTGCGAACAAGTTCGGGACGAACACGTTCGTCCATGCATGCGTGATTCCGATGGTGTGACGAGCCTGCTGATCAGATGGTGTGACGAGGCGGTGGATCAGGTGGTGCGACGAGCCCGCGCGTCGGATGATCTAGGGTCCAACTCGTCGAACCCTCAACCACCTTGCCCCGCCGGTCCCCCCTCCCCGGGCTTCTGCCAAGATGCCGTACGTCATGGTGCACATCCCGAAACCGCCCTCGGCAGCGTCGCCGGTCCCGCGCTCGGTCCCCACGAGCGCCGATGTGGCCCGCCTGGCGGGCGTCTCCCGCGCGACCGTCTCCTACGTCCTGAACAACACCAGTGCCGTCCGGATCAGCGAGCCCACCCGCCGCCGGGTCCACGAGGCCGCGAAGGAGCTCGGCTACGTCCCCCACGCGGCCGCCCGCAGCCTGCGCGCCGGCCACAGCCGGATGGTGCTGATGCCCGCCCCGGCCATCCCGATGGGCCCGCTGTACGGGCAGTTCATCAACGAACTCCAGTGGGCCCTGAGCCGCCTCGACTACACGGTCGTCCAGTACGGCACCGCTGGCCTGCGCGGTGACGAGGCCGCCCGCGCCTGGGCCGAGCTCAGGCCGGTCGCCGTGCTGGTTCCCGACGCCGAACTCGGCCCCGAGGGCGTCGCGATCCTCAAGCGGGCCGGTGCCCGCGCCGTGGTCACCTTCGGCCCCGAACGCGTCGAGGGCGCCCACGCCCTGCTCATGGACAACGACGCCGTCGGCCGCTGCGCCGGCAGCCACCTGTATGCCCGCGGCAGGCGCCGGATCGGCGTGATCGTCCCCGAGGCGGCCGGCCTGGAGACGTATTCGCGGCCACGCCTCGAAGGCGTACGCCAGGCCCTGCGCGGCACCGACGCCGAGGTGACCGGGCTGCCGCTCGGCTACACCGAGCAGTCCGCTGCCGAACTCGCCGCCCGCTGGCGCGAGTCGGGGATCGACGCGGTGTTCGCGTACAACGACGAGTACGCGATGCTCTTCATGCGCGCCCTCCAGGACGCGGGCGTCCGCATCCCCGAGGACACCGCGGTCCTCGGCGCCGACGACCTCATGCTCGGCCGGCTGCTGCGGCCCCGGCTCTCCACGATCCACATCGACCTGCCCTCCGGCCGCGACCTCGCCGAACTGGTCGACCGCGTGGTGCGCGACCCCGGCGGCGAACCGGAGATCCACCCGGCGCTCGGCGCCTCGGTGGTCCAGCGCGAGTCCAGCTGATGGGCGACCCTGGTCGGGGGCGGTGCTTTTCCGGGCCCCCTGACTAGGATGTTGCGCGCTCAACCAAAACGGCTCATGGGCGTGCCGTGGGCCGCGCAATCCCGGTGATCGATCGGAGAGCCGTCATGCCGTTGCCCGACCCGAAGACCTGGCAGGCCAGCGCCCTGTCCGGCGCGCAGTACGAAGTCACCGAGCCCGCCACCGGCGACACGCTCGGCACGGTCGCCCTGGCCGCCCCCGCGGACGTCGCCAAGGCCGCCGGGGCCGCCCGCGCCGCGCAGCGCGACTGGGCCCGCACACCGCACTTCGTCCGGGCCCAAGTCCTGCGCAAGGCGGGCGACTTGTTCACGGAGCACGCCGACGAACTGCGCGAGTGGATCGTCCGTGAGTCCGGCTCCATACCCGGCAAGGCGGACTTCGAACTGCACGTCGCCGCCCAGGAGTGCTACGAGGCCGCCGCCCTCGCCTCCCGCCCGGCCGGCCAGGTACTGCCCAGCGAGGCGCCCCGGCTGTCGTACACCCGCCGGGTCCCGGTCGGTGTCGTCGGGGTGATCTCGCCGTTCAACGCGCCGCTGATCCTGTCCATCCGCTCGGTCGCGCCCGCCCTCGCCCTCGGCAACGGGGTCCTTCTGAAGCCCGATCCGCGCACCGCCGTCTGCGGCGGGCTCGCGCTCGCCGCGGTCTTCGCGGAGGCCGGACTGCCCGAGGGGCTGCTGCACGTGCTGCCCGGCGGGGCCGACGTCGGCGCGGCGCTGGTCGAGGACCCGCTGGTGCCGGTCATCTCCTTCACCGGCTCGACCGCCGCGGGCCGCGCGGTCGGCGAGGCGGCGGGCCGCCTTCTCAAGCGCGCCCATCTCGAACTCGGCGGCAACTCCGCCCTGATCGTCCTGGAGGACGCCGACCTCGACGCGGTGATCTCCACGGCCGCCTGGGGGTCCTTCTTCCACCAGGGCCAGATCTGCATGACCACCGGACGGCACCTGGTGCACGCCTCGCTGGTCGAGGAGTACGTCGAACGCCTGGCCGCCAAGGCCGACTCGCTCGCCGTCGGCGACCCGTACCGCGAACAGGTCCACCTCGGCCCGATCATCGACGCCGGCCAACTCGCCAAGATCCACGGCCTGGTGGAGTCCAGCACCGCCCGGGGCGCACGGCTCGCCGCCGGCGGCACCCACGAGGACCTCTTCTACCGGCCGACGGTCCTGACCGGGGTCGACGACCGCACCCCCGCCTACGCCGAGGAGGTCTTCGGCCCGGTCGCGCCCGTCCGGGCCTTCGCCGACGCCGACGAGGCGGCCGCCCTGGCGGCCGACAGCTCCTACGGCCTCTCGCTCGGCATCGTCACCCGGGACGCCGCTCGCGGCCTGGACCTCGCCGAACGCATCCCGACCGGCATCGTCCACATCAACGACCAGACCGTGAACGACGAGGCCGTGGCCCCCTTCGGCGGAGTCGCCGCCTCCGGCACCGGAGCCCGGTTCGGCGGCGAGTCCAACCTGGAGGCCTTCACGGACGTGCGGTGGACGACCGTACGCGGGGACGTGGCACCGTACCCCTTCTGACGCCCGTCAGGCTCTCATGCCCGTCAGGACCCCTGACTTCCGTCAGGGGGTCTCACTCGGCCTGAGCGCTGCCCTGCTGCGCGGCGATGCTCTTGCGGACCTCGTCCATGTCCAGCTTGCGGGCCTGGCCGATGACGTCCGTCAGGGCGGCCTCCGGCAGGGCACCCGGCTGCGCGAAGACGGCGACCTGGTCGCGCACGATCATCAGGGTCGGGATCGACTGGATGCCGAAGGCCTGGGCCAGCTCCGGCTGCGCCTCCGTGTCCACCTTGCCGAACACCAGGTCGGGGTTGTCCTGCGCGGCCTTCTCGTAGACCGGGGCGAACATCCGGCACGGGCCGCACCAGGCCGCCCAGAAGTCGATGAGAACGAACTCGTTCTCGCTGACCATCTGGTCGAAGTTCTCCTTGGTGAGTTCCACGGTGCTGCTCATGCGTGCTTCCCTCTTCCTGACGTGGGGGGCGCCCCGGGACGGGACGGAACCGTCCGCACAACATGTCCGGCCGGGCAGGTATTCCGCCCCCTACCCGTGTGGCCCGGGCGCACGCCACCGGCAAGACTGACCCCATGACGGAAACGGAATCCATCGCTTACGACGTCGTGGTGCTCGGGGCCGGGCCCGTGGGGGAGAACGTCGCCGACCGCACCCGTGCGGCCGGCCTCACCACCGCGGTCGTGGAGAGCGAACTCGTCGGCGGCGAATGCTCGTACTGGGCGTGCATGCCCAGCAAGGCCCTGCTGCGCCCGGTCATCGCCCAGGCCGACGCCCGGCGCCTGCCCGGCCTCGCCCAGGCGGTCCAGGGCCCCCTCGACACCCCGGCGGTCCTCGCCCGCCGCAACTACTTCACCTCGAACTGGAAGGACGACGGCCAGGTCGCGTGGCTGGACGGCATCAGCGCCGACCTGTACCGCGGCCACGGCCGGCTCGCCGGACCCCGCACGGTCACCGTGACCGGCCCCGACGGCACCCTCACCACCCTAACGGCCCGGCACGCGGTGGCCGTCGCCACCGGCACCCGCGCCCAGCTGCCCGACCTGCCCGGCCTCGCCGAGGTGAAGCCCTGGACCAGCCGCGAGGCCACCAGCGCCCAGGAGGCGCCCGGCCGGCTGGTCGTCGTCGGCGGCGGTGTCGTCGCCACCGAGATGGCGACCGCCTGGCAGGCCCTCGGCTCCCGGGTCACCCTCCTCGTCCGCGGCAAGGGCCTGCTCAACCGCATGGAGCCGTTCGCCGGCGAACTCGTCGCCGAGGCACTCAAGGAGGCCGGCGTCGACGTCCGTATCGGCACCTCCGTGGAGTCGGTGACCCGCGAGAACGGCACGGTGGTGGCCGTGACCAACGCCGGTGACCGCATCGAGGCCGACGAGATCCTCTTCGCCACGGGGCGCGTCCCGCACACCGACGACATCGGCCTCGACACGATCGGTCTGGAACCGGGGTCCTGGCTGTCGGCCGACGACACGCTCCTGGTCGAGGACACCGACTGGCTCTACGCCGTCGGGGACGTCAACCACCGGGCGCTCCTCACCCACCAGGGCAAGTACCAGGCCAGGATCGCGGGCGCGGCGATCGCGGCGCGCGCCGCGGGCACGCCGCTCCTGGACGGGCCGTGGGGTGCGCACGCGGCCACCGCCGACCACGGCGCCGTACCGCAGGTCGTCTTCACCGAACCGGAGGCGGCGGCCGTCGGGCTCTCCTTCGCGGAGGCCGAGCAGGCGGGGCACCGCGTGCGCGCCGTCGACGTCGAGTTCTCCTCCGTCGCCGGGGCGGGGCTGTACGCCGACGGCTACAAGGGGCGGGCCCGGATGGTCGTCGACCTGGATTCGGAGATCCTGCGCGGGGTCACTTTCGTGGGGCCGGGGGTGGGCGAGCTGATCCACTCGGCGACGATCGCCGTCGCCGGGCAGGTGCCGATCAGCCGGCTGTGGCATGCGGTGCCGTCTTATCCGACGTTGAGCGAGGTCTGGCTGCGTCTGCTGGAGGCGTACCGGGGGTAGGGCGGAAGGGGCGCGCCTGGGGATGTCCGTCGGCTGCGTCGTCGTCGTGGCTGGTCGCGCAGTTCCCCGCGCCCCTTTGGGGGCGCGATTGCGCTCAGGGGATTGTGAAGCCCAGCTCGTCTGCGGCAGTCGCCGGGGTCGGCTGGGTCCAGCGGCTCGCCATCGCCTCGTTCGACGACAGTGAGCGCAGTTCCGCCCGGTCCAGGTACAGCATGCCGTCGAGGTGGTCGGTCTCGTGCTGGACGATGCGGGCCGGCCAGCCCGTGAACTCCTCGTCGACCGGGCGGCCTTGCTCGTCCTGGCCGCGCAGCCGTACCCCGGCGTGCCGGGCCACCACCGCCTGCCAGCCCGGCACGCTCAGGCAGCCCTCGAAGAACGCGGCGCGGGCGGTGCCGACGGGCTCGTAGGCCGGGTTGACCAGGACCCGGAACGGCTGCGGGACCCGGCCCCGGGCCGCCGCGACCTCCGCGGGCACCGTTGCCGGGTCCTCGATCACGGCGATCCGGAGCGGGACGCCGACCTGGGGCGCGGCCAGGCCCACGCCCGGGGCCGCGTGCATGGTGACGCGCAGTGCCTCGACGAACCGGGCCAGCAGGGCCGGGGCCAACTGGCCGTCGTACGGCTCGGTTCCGCGCCGCAGGACCGGGTCGCCGGCCGCGACGATGGGCAACGGGCCGCCCAGGCCGAGGAGTTCCTCGACCCGTTCGGCAAGGGGTGCGCGATCACGGGGAGATGCCATCGCGCCAGCATGCCATGGAGGCGAGTGTGACACGGGTCACTTCGAATGCCGGGAACTCGGGCCCCACGCCCTCCGACTACTGGACCGTCACCGCTCAGCCACGAGTCCCCGGAGAAGCCCGCCGATGCCCACCGCTTCCTCGACCTCCCCCAATCCCGGCTCCGCTCGACCGGGGGGACCTCCATCGGACGAGGCCCCGCAACCCACCGTGCCGGCCGCGTCCCCGAGCCGCTGGGCCCCGCTGCGCCCCCTAGTCCTGCGCCTGCACTTCTACGCCGGCGTCCTGGTCGCCCCCTTCCTGCTCGTCGCCGCCACCACCGGCCTGCTGTACGCCTTCTCCTTCCAGGCCGAGAAGCTGGTGTACGCCCATGAACTGACCGTCCCGGTGGGCGAGACCAAGCTGCCGGTCTCCGAGCAGGTCGCCGCCGCCCGCAAGGCCCACCCCGAGGGCACGGTCTCCGCGATACGCCCGGCGCCCGAGGCGGACGCGACCACCAGGGTGCTGCTCTCGGGCGTCGCGGGCGTGAACCCGGACCACACCCTCGCGGTGTTCGTCGACCCGTACACCGGCAAGGTGCGCGGCGCGCTCGAACAGTACGGCTCGACGGGCGCACTCCCGCTTCGTACCTGGATCGACGAACTCCACCGCGACCTCCACCTCGGCGACACCGGGCGGCTCTACAGCGAGTTCGCGGCGAGCTGGCTGTGGGTGATCGCGGGCGGCGGCCTGGTGCTGTGGTTCTCCCGGCGACGGGCGCTGCGCAAGGTGCGCGGCACCAGCGGGCGGCGGCGCACGCTGGGCCTGCACGGCACCGTCGGCGTCTGGGCCGCCGCCGGTTTCGTCTTCCTCTCGGCGACCGGCCTGACCTGGTCCACCTACGCCGGCGCCAACATCGACGAACTGCGCACCTCCCTGGGCCAGGCCACCCCGTCCGTCTCGGCGGCGGCCGCGAGCGGCGGCGAGCACGCGGGCCACGGCACGGCGGCCGGGACCGGCGGTGACGCCGAGCACGGCGTCGGCCTGGACAAGGTGCTCGCCGCCGCCCGCGCCGAAGGGCTCGGCGACCCCGTCGAGATCGTCCCGCCCGCCGACGCGAACAGCGCCTACGTGGTCAGGCAGGTCCAGCGCAGCTGGCCCGAGAAGCAGGACTCCGTCGCCGTCGACCCGAGCACCGGCGAGGTGACCGACGTCCTGCGGTTCGCCGACTACCCGGTGCTCGCCAAACTCACCCGCTGGGGCATCGACCTGCACACCGGCATCCTCTTCGGCCTCGTCAACCAGCTCGCCCTGGCCCTGCTCGCGCTCTCCCTGATCCTGCTGATCCTGTGGGGCTACCGCATGTGGTGGCAGCGCGGCCGCGGCTCGTCCTTCGGCCGGCCGATCCCGCGCGGGGCCTGGGCGGAGGTCCCGCCGTACCTGCTCGTCCCGGCGATGGCGGTGATCGCGGTCCTCGGCTACTTCGTGCCGCTCCTCGGGATCCCGCTGGCCGCCTTCCTCGCCGTGGACATCGTCCTCGGCGAGATCGCGCACCGTGGCGGGCAGCGGTCCTACGGGCGGGGCGCCGGCGTGAAGTAGCGTGGACAGACACGCTGACGCCGGAGGGAGACGGGGACCATGGCGCGGGCCCGGCGGGGGCAGGGGGAGCTCGAGGGCCAGGTGCTGGGCGCGCTGCGCGAGGCCGGCGGGCCCGTCACCGCCGCCTGGGTGCAGGAGCGGCTCGGCGGCGACCTCGCCTACACCACCGTCGTGACGATCCTGACCCGGCTGCTCGCCAAGGACGTCGTCGCCCGCGAGCGGCAGGGCCGCTCCTTCCTGTGGACGCCCACCGCCGACGTGGCCCGGCTCGCCGCCCTGCGGATGCGCCGGCTCCTCGACGGCGAACGGGACCGCGAGGCCGTGCTCACCAGCTTCGTCACCGCCCTGCCGCCCGGTGACGAGCAGGTGCTGCGGGCCCTGCTGGAGGCCGCCGGACCGGGCCCGCGGAACACTCGGAACGTCTCGCCCGCGGACCACGGCGGTACGGAAGACTGACCGCCCATGGGGGTCTTCGTCCTCCTGCCGCTGGTCCTGCCGCTGACCGCGTGACCCGGCGGCCGGCCGGCGGCCGGCCCGCCACGTTCACCGCGGTCGGCCTCGCTGTCCGGGGCGCCGCCGCGGGCACCCTCGTATCGGCGATGTCCTCGGCGGACTTGGCGGTGACCCTGTTCCTGGTCCTGCAAGCCGCCACCCCGCTGTGACAGCCGGAGGGCCCCCGGATATCCAGGGGCCCTCTTCGATCGCTGCTCATTCCTCCGGGAAGTCCCCGGCCAGCGCCGAGGCGATCCGCAGATGCGGTTCCGCCTCCTCGTGCCGGGCCTGCCGCTGGAGCGTTCGGCCCAGCATCAGCCGGGCGTAGTGCTCCACCGGGTCGCGCTCGACGATCTCGCGCAACTCGGCCTCCGCGCGGCGCAGTTGGGCCGAGTGGTAGTAGGACCGCGCCAGCAGCAGCCGCGGTCCGGTCTGCTCCGGAGCCTCCTCGACCAGCCCGGCCAGCACCCGGGCCGCGCCCGCGTAGTCGTTGGCGTCGAAGAACAGCTGGGCCCGCGCCCACCGTTCGGCGGCGGTTCCCTGGTCGTAGTACGGCGTGTCGTATGCCGTGTCGTACGTCGTGTCCACTCTGACCTCCTTCGGCGCTGACAACAGACCGAGGTGGTTGAAAATTCCACCAATCCCGCAGGGGGGGTGATCGACCGACAAGATGAGTTTCCTTGACAATTTTATTTGTCGGTTGGAGGCTGGTACCGCGGAGAACCGCACCAGACCCGAGACGGCGAGGAAACCGGGATGCGTACCCTGATCAGCACTGCCTTCATCTCTCTCGACGGTGTCGTCGAGGGCCCGGGCGGCGAGCCCGGCTACCGGAACTCCGGGTGGACCTTCAAGGACGTCGAGTTCGCCCCCGAGGCCTTCGAGATCAAGGAGCGGGAGCAGAAGGAGTCGGCCGCGGTCCTGCTGGGCCGGGTCAGCTACCAGGCGTTCAGCCCGGTGTGGCCGGACATGGCGGAGTTCGCGCACTACCGGACGCTGCCGAAGTACGTCGTCTCCACCACCCTCGCCGAGGGGGACCTGGTGTCGAACTGGGGCGAGACCACGATCCTGCGCTCGCTCGACGAGGTCGCCGCCCTCAAGGAGACCGAGGGCGGCCCGGTCATCGTCCACGGCAGCGCCGCGCTCAACCACGCCCTGTCCGACGCGGGCCTGATCGACCGCTACCACCTGCTCGTCTACCCGCTGCTGCTCGGTGCGGGAAAGCGGCTGTTCAGCGCCTCGGACAAGGACACCCAGAAGCTGAAGCTGGTCGAGCACGAGGTCTACGCCAACGGCGTGCAGAAGAACGTCTTCGACGTCGTCCGCTGACCCGGCCCCGCGCCGCCGTCAGCAGGGCTCGCGCCACACCCCCAGGTCGAGCTTCTTCCGCATGGACGACAGACCCAGCCGCCGGGACTCGGCGCAGAAGGCGCTGGTCGGTTCCCTGTACTCCACGTGGAAGACCGCCTTGCCCGCCTTGACGAACGGGGTCAGGCGCGCGCACTCGTCGTACTGGGCGCACTCCTCGTTCACCGCGAAGTCGAAGTCGGCGAGCAGCCGGGGGATCTGCGCCAGGTCGTTCTTGAGGCCCACGGAAAGGCCGCGGTCATGGGCGATGTCCGCGATCACGCGGTTGTAGCGGAGCTGGTCGGCCGCGGTGAGCCGGAAACCGGTCTCGTTGGCGTAACCCTCCACCAGGTCGGGCTCGACCGCGTCGAAGCCCTTGTCGCGGCACATGTCGAAGCGCCGCTCCATGATCGGCCGCAGCACGGACACCTTGCGGATGTCCAGCCAGCGTTCACCCGCCCAGCCGTTGCTCCTCCCGAGCACCGAGCGGGGGAAGTCGTCCTTGTCGGGCCGGAAGTTCTCCCAGGCGCCGACGTTGACGTAACAGACGACCTTGCGGCCGGCGCGGTGCAGCGCGGCCACGTCCGCCCTGGAGTTCTCGAAGCCGTCGATGTCGTAGACGGGCACGTCGACCGTCGGTTCGACCTCCCCGTCCAGCTGCCACTGCCAGGCCAGGCCCGGCCGGGGTCTCCAGACGGCCTTGGCGGGGCTCGCCTCGGGGGAGTGCGACGGGGCGGGGGAGTCCGAGGGTGCTGTGGAGCAGCCCGCCAGGAGCGCCGCGGTCAGGGCGGCCGGCAGCAGGATCCGGGCCCGCGGCCGGGCGCGGATCCTCATCGCTCCGCCTCCGCCCCGGTCAGGGCCGGTGTCAACTCGGCCCAGGGATTGGGCGGTTCGCCCGTCACCGGGCCGCAGACCGCCGCGCCCCGCCGGTGTGCGGTGCGCACGGCGAGCGGGACCAGGGCCTCGGGCACGCCGTAGACGAGATGGCACAGTCGCCCCGGCGGCTGCCGGCCGGCCCACGCCGGCCGGGCGAACGCCGAGACGTACGTCGACCAGTGGCCCTCGAAGGTGACGGTCAGGTCGGCGAGCCGGAGGTATCCCGGCGCCGGGTGGACGCCCGGGTTGAGGACCACCCTCCCGGCGCCCGCCCTGCGTACGGCGCGCACCAGCCGGCGGCAGGCGGGCAGGCCCTGCGGGGTCGCCGTCACCCGGTCGAGGAAGCAGCCGTCGGCCGCGTACCACTCCTCGTGCCGGCGCAGGTCCTCGGCGACCTCGGCCGGTCCGCGCATGCCGTAGTCGGTGTCGACGTACCCGAGGAGGAGCGCCCCGGCCGTGCGGAGCGCGTCGGCCGCCGCGGCGAACGCCGGGTCGGGGCGGTCGCCAGGGCCGTCCGCCGGGTTGATGACCACGCCGTAGGTGCGGTGCGCGGCGGTGATCAGGCGGTGCCAGGCGCCCGGGTCCTCGGCCGGGTGCACGTACAGCGGAACCAGCAGGCTCACCGGGTACCGTCGCTCTCCCACAGGGCGGTGACCGCGTCGTCCAGAGTGTGGGCGGGGCGCCAGCCCAGGGCCCGCCCGGCGGCGGAGATGTCGGAGCACTGCCACGACACCCGTGCCGAGCGCACCGAGCCGGTCGTGCTCTCCTCGACACGGCCCCGGAAGCCGGCCCGGCCGGCCAGGGCGTGCACCAGTTCGCGCACCGGTACGGCCCGGCCGCCGCCGATGTTGAGGACGGGCGGCAGCGGTCCGGGCGCGGTGGCCGCCAGGACCACCGCACGGGTCACGTCCCGCACGTCCACGAAGTCGCGGTACGCCGACAGGTCGCCGAGGCGCAGCACCGCCGCCGGGTCCCGACCCGCCTCGCGGAGCAGTGCGGTGATGCGGCCGGGGAGCGAGGTGGCCGGCGCCCCGGGCCCCACCGGGTTGCCCACCCGCAGCACCACCGCGTCCAGCCCGGCCGCGGTCACCGCGGCCGTGCCCGCCAGCTTGGTCGCACCGTACGGGCCCACCGGGCTGGTGGGCGCCGCCTCGGTCACCGGGGCGTCCGGGGTGCCGGGGCCGTACTCGGCGGCCGAACCCAGGTGTACCAGGCGGGCCGCAGGGGCGGCGTCGCGCAGCGCGGCGCACAGCACCGCCGGACCACGGGCGTTGACCTCGGCGAGCGTGACCGCGTCGCCGCCGGTCGCGCCCGCGCAGTTGACCACGGCGTCGGGCGCGACCGCCGCCAGGGTCTTGGCCAGCTGTTCGGGGCGGGCGGTGGCGAGGTCGACGCGATGCGCCACGCCGTGCTCCACGCCGGCCGAGCGGCCGGCGCCGAGGACCTGCGCGCCGGGCACGGCCCGCAGACCCGCGGCGACATGGATGCCCAGATGGCCGGTGCGGCCCAGGACGAGAATGCGCATGACGTGCTCAGGCTCCCTTGAGCAGAAGCGACTTGCGGGTGGTGAACTCGGCGTTGGCCCGGTCGTAGTCGTCCGGGCGGCCGATGTCCAGCCAGTACCCGTCGAACTCGTAGGCGTGCGGCGGGGTTTCGGCCGCCAGCAGATCGATCACCAACTCGTCGAAGCCGAGCGGGAGTCCGGGCGTGTAGGGGGCGAGGGCGGCGCGGGACAGCCCGTAGACGCCCATCGACACGCGGTAGTCCACGCTCGGCTTCTCGGTGAACGCGACGACCTTGCCGTCGTCGGTGGTCAGCACCCCGAAGTCGATGTGGACCTGGCGGGCGTAGGTGGCGATGGTCAGCGGCGCACCGGAGGCTCTGTGCCGGGCGAGGACGTCGGCGTAGTCGAGGTCGGTGAGGATGTCGCCGTTCATCACCAGGAAGGTCTCGGGCAGCCGTTGGCGCAGGTTGAGCAGCGGGCCCATGGTGCCCAGCGGGCTCTCCTCGGTGGCGTAGTCCACGCTCACGCCCCACTGGGAGCCGTCGCCGACGTAGGCGCGGATGATCCCGCCGAGATGGCCGATGGCGAGGGTGACGCTGGTGAAGCCGGCCGTGGAGAGCTGGCGCAGCACGATCTCCAGGATCGCGTGCTGGTCGCCGATGGGGACGAGCGGCTTGGGCAGCGCGGTCGTGTAGGGGCGCAGCCGGACGCCCTTGCCTCCGGCCAGGATCACTGCGTGCATGGGACTCCTCCTTCGTGGACGTGCGCGGACGTGCCGGACGAGGTCAGATGTTGTAGACGGCGGTCTTGTAGCGGGCGAGGTTGGCCGGGTCGCGGAAGAACCCGACGGTCTGCGCCAGGCCCTCCTCCAGGGAGTGCGCGGGCCGCCAGCCGGTGGCCGCGGTGAGCCTGCTCGCGTCGGCGACGAGCCGCATCACCTCCGAGCCCGCCGGCCGGATCCGGGCCTCGTCCGCGCGGACGTCGACGGCGGTGTCCATGACCTTTCCGATCAGCGCGACCAGGTCGCCGACCGAGATCTCCGCGCCGGTACCGGCGTTGAAGGTGCGGCCCACCACCCGTTCGGAGGGCGCGGTGCCGACCGTCAGGAACGCCTGGGCGGTGTCCTTGACGAACAGGAAGTCCCGGGTGGGACGCAGGTCGCCGAGGGTGATCGTCCGTTGCCCGGCGGCGAGTTGACCGATGACCGTGGGGATCACCGCGCGCATCGACTGCCGCGGCCCGAACGTGTTGAACGGCCGCAGCGTCACCACCGGGGTGTCGAAGCTGGCGTGGTAGCTGTCGGCGAGCCGGTCCCCGCCGGCCTTCGAAGCGGCGTACGGGGACTGGGTGTTGATCGGGTGGTCCTCGGTGATCGGCACGGTCTGCGCGGTGCCGTACGTCTCGCTGGTCGAGGTGTGCACCAGCCGGGGCGTGCCGAGCGCGCGGATCGCCTCCAGGACGTTCAGGGTGCCGGTGACGTTGGTGTCCACATAGCTGTGCGGGGCCCGGTAGGAGTACGGGATCGCGATCAGCGCGGCCAGGTGGTAGGCGGTGTCGGCGCCGTCGAGCAGGCCGCGGACCGAGCCGGGGTCGCGGACGTCGCCGAGGACGATCTCCACCTGGTCCAGGACGTCCGGGGCGAGGGTCTCCAGCCAGCCGTAGGAGGAGAAGGAGTTGTACTGGGCCATGGCCCGTACCCGGTGTCCGGAGGCGACCAGCGCCTCGGTGAGGTGCGAGCCGATGAAGCCCTCGGCCCCGGTGACGGCTGCGAGCGGTTGGGAGGTCAACTGTGGTGTCCTTCCGATCGGTCGTGCGTGGGGGGAGTGACTATCCGTGCGGGGCGGGGCGGCCGAGCAGCGCAAGCGCGCAGGCCGCCAGACAGAGCGCGGCGGCACCGCAGCACAGCGGCAGGGCGAGGCCGGCCCCGGGGATTCCGAGCAGGGTGACCGCGCCGGCGACGGCGGCGGCCGTGAGGCAGAGCGCGGCCGACGGCCAGGCCGCGCCGAACGCCTGGAGCAGCAGCGCGGTCCACAGGGTGGCCGCGAGCAGCAGCAGGGCGGCCGGGTCGGCGCCCGTGACCAGGGCGGCCGGCAGCAGCGGCAGCAGGTACACGAGCAGGCAGAGGGCGAGGATGCCGGCCGAGCGCAGCAGGAACGCGGCGGGGGTGGCGGTGGCGCGCAGCGCGGCGACGGACAGCCCCCGGTAGCGGTACAGCAGCCACTCCGCCGGGCCCATGCTCACCGTGAGCACGATCACCGCGTACGGCGCGTGCGGCTCCCGGAGTCCCTCCAGCAGCACCAGCACCCCGGCGGCCAGGCCGAACAGACCGTACGGCAGCGACCACAGCGCCTTGGGCCGGCCCGCCGCGGGGACGGCCGGGACGGCGAGGGTCCGCCACAGGACCCAGCCGGTGACCGCGACCGTGGCGGCCAGGGCCAGCAGCGGCAGACCCGCCCGCAGCGGACGGCCCGGCTCCCACCGGGGCAGCACGAGCGCACCGGCGATCAGGGGGCTCAGCGCGGCCAGCAGCAGCCGTTCCCGGGCCAGTACGAGGAGCACGCCCGCCGCGGCCAGGTAGAGCGACTGGGCCGCCGCGGCCAGGACGACCGGGCCGCCCCCGGCGGCCACGGCGGCCGCCCCCGTGGCCAGCACCGCCCCGGCCGGGGCACCGCGCAGGAGGGTACGGCCGGCCTCGCGCCGTCCGCTCGCCATCCGCAGGTGGGCGCGGTGGCCGAGGGCCTGCCCCCACGCCCAGGACACCAGCCCCGCGACGATCAGCGCCGAGGCGTGCCCGGCCGCGTTCCACAGCGGCGCGGTCAGCAGGTAGGCAAGTCCGGGCAGCGCGAACAGCACCCCGCGCAGCAGACAGCGCACGGTGTCCGGGCGCCACGGGTCGGCCGCGGGCGCGGGTTCCGGGAAGGTCCTGGGCACCCGTTCGTAGAGCGCGGCGGCGAGCGAGAACAGGTTCGGGTGGCCGTACCGCTCGTTGATCACGGCGGCCGACAGGCCCTCCGACTCCAGCAGGGCGGCCACCTCGTAGGGGTGGACGGCGGGGCCGACGCGGTCGGCGAGTTCGGCGGCGAGCTCGCTGACCGCGTCCTCGTCCGGGCCGCGCCGGGGCAGCCGGATGGCCGGCGTGGTGTCGTCCAGGGCCCAGCGCGGCCGGCGGCGGCGCGGCGGCCGGGGCTCGGCCAGGCGCAGGGCCAGGGTCTCCTGCTCGGCGCCGCCGGGTTCGAGGGACATCGGTCCGCTCACCGGGCCACGCTCCCGGTGACGGCCGCGGCAGGCGGCTCGGCCGGGACCGGCGCGGGCGCCGACTCCCGTGCCCGACGGGGCAGTTCGAGGTAGATGGCCCGGAAGGTGTCGATGGTCTGGCGGAGCGTGAACTGCTCGATCACCCGCAGCCGGGCCGCCTCGCCCATCGCCCGGCGGCGCGCCGGATCGCCCAGCAGCTCCAGGGCGGCCGCGGCCATCGCCGCCGGATCCCTGGGCGCGACGACCAGCCCGGTGTCGCCGACCGCCTCCCGGACCCCGCCGACGTCGGTGGAGACGGTGGCCCGCCCGCAGGACATGGCCTCGATCAGGGTGAACGGGAAGCCCTCGCTGATGCTGGAGAGCATCACGACGTTGCCGGCCGCGTAGGCGTCCTTGATGTCGTCGACGCGACCCTCGAAGGTGACGGCGTCGCCGTGCCCCAGTTCGGCGGCCAGCGTCTGGCAGCGCCCCCGGTAGGCCTCGCCGCCCCGGGGCGTCCCGCCGAACAACCGCAGCCGCGCGTCCGGGAGTCGGGCGCGGACCAGGGCGAAGGCCCGGATCAGCGTCTCCAGGTCCTTGATGGGGTCCACCCGGCCCGCCCAGCTCAGGGTGGGCACCTCCGGCTCCGGTCCGGCCGCCGGGAACGCGGCCGGGTCGACGCCGTTGTACACGGTGCGTATGGACTCCGGGTCCGCGCCGCCCTCCTCCTCCCAGAGCCGGTTGTAGCGGTTGCCCGGGGTGATCAGCGCCGCCCTGCGGTACGACTCGCGAGCGAGCAGCCGGAAGAAGCCGAGCACGACCGCCTTCACCGGCCAGCGGTAGGGCGCGGTGCGATAGCCGAGATAGCGTTCCCGCAGGTAGACGCCGTGTTCGGTGAGCAGCAGCGGGACCCCGTGCTGTTCCAGCGCGGCCAGCCCCGGCAGCGCGGCGACGCCCCCGCTCACCGCGTGCGCGACGCCGTGCTCCGGCAGCGGAGCGGTCAGCGGGCGCAGCGCGTGCTCCAGGAGCGCGGTCGCGGTGAGCGCGTCGTGCAGGGTGGGCCGGGCCTCGCGCACGGCGACGCCGGGCCGGTTCCACAGCGAGGCCAGGACGGTGATCGCCGGGTCGGTGCGCAGGAACGGGCTGAGCGTGCCGTCGGCCGCGGCGCGTGCCAGGGCGTACAGGGCGGCCGGGAAGCCGTCCTCCTCCCGCGGGTCCAGCAGCGCGGCGAGGAACCGGCCGTAGGCGTCGGCGAGTTCACGTCGGACCCGGCCCCGGGGCGCGCGGCCCGCGGGCGGGTCGCCCCACATCGGCACGGACCACACGTTCGAGACGTGCGGGGGCAGTTCCCAGACGACGGGTTCGCGTCCGGTGCCGGTGACGGCGACCACGTCGAATTCCATGTCGGGCATGCCCTGCACCAGTTGGTCGCACCAGACGCTGACGCCACCGTGACTGTGCGGGTAGGTGCCTTCGGTGAGCAGGGTGACGCGCGTAGTGCGAGTCGCGGGCGCGCCCTGGGGAAGGGACATCGGTTTGCTCCACGGCCGAGTTGTGGGGGGTGGTCGTGCCGGTTCCGGCCGCCGGCGGGCGGCCGGAACCGCGGAACGTTTCCTGCTTCGGTCGTCGGTGCGGCGGAGCGCTGTTCAGTCGGTGACGGTGGCGGTGACGGTGGCGGTGACCGGTTCGGCCACCCCCGCGGGGACCCGGGTGCGGGGCGCGGGATCCGCGGCCGGGGCGGTGCCGGCGGATGCCGTGACGGCCGGGGTCGCCGTGCCGGCGGGCAGGGTGAGGCCGACCGGACCGCCCGTCGACGGGGTCCAGCCGGAGACCGCGCCCGCGTACGCCGAGCCGAACGCGGCGCCGCCCACCGTGGTCCCGGTCGGCAGGGTCGCGGTGACCTCAAGGCCGGCCGGTGCCTCGACGGTGACGGCGTCGCCGATGCGGTAGGCGGTGATCTGGCCGGCCTGGAGGGCGGCCTGCCAGTCCGCCCGGCGTTTCAGCTCGGTGCCGATGTCCTTCATCCGCAGGTTCACCACGGGGGTGTTGTCCGCGAACAGGGCCTGGTAGCCGTCGAGCACGCCGTTGAGCACCGGGTAGGCGATGCGGTCCTCGGTCAGGTTCGACTGGTGGATGTAGTGCGGCCGGGGATCGTTGGACAGCACGTGCCCGAGGTCGATCCGGGTCTCCAGCGGGACGATCTCGTCGGTGTAACCGGTGCTGGTGTCCAGCGGCGCGGACAGACAGGTCGTGGTGGTCGGGTTGTCCTCGCAGATGCCGCTGCCGCCCTGGGCGCGGCTGGTGTACAGCCAGTTGTACTCGTCGACCTCCTCGGCGGCCTTGGCCGCGTTGTAGAAGACGTTCATCGGGTAGCGGGGCACCGTCTCGGCCGCGCCGACCTGACGCTGCTGCGGGTCACGGGAGTTGTCGGAGCCCAGCCAGTCGATGCCATTGGCGGCGAGGGCGGGCGCCAGGTTCGGGTTGTCGTCGGGCTGCTGCGGCAGGATCGCCATGCCGGAATGCTCGCCGGTGACCAACTCGTCGTTCTCCAGGGGGAGTCCGTTGGTCTCGGCCCAGACCCGGTTGTTCGCGATCTCGTCGGAGATGTCGTTCTGACTCACCCACTGGGTGCTGCCGTCGGCGTCGGTCTCGCACACCCAGGGCACCACGGTGGTGTTCTGCACGCAGCCGAGGAAGGCGTGCGTGTAGGTGTGGTTGATCCAGCGGAAGTCGTTCTTGTCCGCGATCAGCCTGTCGGCGAGCTCGTCGACGCCGTTGTCGTCGTTGCGCCGGTCGACGCTGCCGGAGCCGTTGAAGGCGAGGTCGAAGGTGAAGTTCCTGCTCTGCTCCCAGGCCACCGTGTTGTCGACGTCGGCGGACGTCATCCGGATCGGGTCGGCCGTGGCGCCGGAGTCGGTGCAGTCGACGTCGCCGGGCGTGCAGTTGAGCTCGCTGTTCCAGCGGTCGTCCTCGGCGAACACGTCGTCCACGTGCACCGCGAAGTAGTTGCGGGAGGCGCCGAGGTGCACCCCGCCGGTCATCCACTCGACGATGCCGCGGGCCAGCAGCCGGAACTGTTCCTGGTACTGGTTGTAGACGAAGGTCACGACGAGCTCACGCCGGTTGTCGTGCCGGTACTCGCCGACCAGGGAGCCCTTGGTGGACGACCCCGGGATCGTCGCCTCGACGTAGGGCGTGAAGTCGGCGCCGGCCGCCGGCTGCGCGAGGTAGGCGTAACTCTCGGCGACGGAGGGGTCGTTGTCCTCGAAGGGGACGGTGCCGTCGAGGTAGCCGAAGGGGCCCGCCCGGCCGGCGGCGGTCACGTCGGCCTGGGTGCCGTCGATGCTGCCGGAGTAGCCCGCGCTGCCCACCGGGTACTGCAGACCGGCTTCTGGACGCGCATAGGTATAGGCATCGACCTGGGGGATCTGGTAAACCTGTTCGTACGCTGTGAGTGCCGCCATTTCGCTCGAACCGGTGGCGAACGGGTTGTCGTTGGGCAGCACCACGGCCTGGAACTTGGCGCGGGCCCGTCCGTCGACGGTGTCCGCGAGGAAGCCGGAGTCGATGACCTGCCGTCCGGACCGGGTCAGGTCGATCTCGGTGAACGGCGTGCCGTCGTCGGTGAGTTCGGCGGCGATGGCGGCGGTCGACGGTCCGCCGTCGCTGACCAGCAGCACCCGTAGATCGACTCTGGGTGCGTCCTCTGCATGGGCCGTGCCGGCCGGAAGGCCGAGCGCGGCGATGAGCGCACCGACCGTGAGCGCGGTCGTGCGTATGGTCCGCTTCATGCGGTGAAGTTCCCTCCCCGGACGGGGGTCGGCACGGCTCCGCAGAGCGGACGCACCCCCTTGCCCCGACGCCGGCTCCCCCTGAGAAGCCGGTCGTTGACGCATCCGTCGCGTCACATAGTGGTGTCTGTGTGTAGCTTTCGCGGTCGTGCCGCGAAACGTGACGGAAAAAGGCAGGCGACCAACAGGCCTGAGATGGAACCGAGTTGGGCTTTTTTCCGTCCACGGTGCAGGCCGGGTCCGCAACGGCGGCGGGAGTGCCCGGCCCCGGGTCGCCGGCGGATCGCAGACCTTTCAGGTCATCCCCGACAGGCCGTCAGGCGCACAGGACCCGCGTCTCGGGCGTGTAGACCGGGCCGCCGCTCGTGTTCGTCGAGTCGCTGAACTCGGCGTAGTAGTACGAGTAGAAGCCGATGTTGCCGTTGCAGCCGGAGTCGGCGGCCACGCTGAGCGTCAGGGTGACGGTGCGGCTCTGACCGGGTGGGACGGTGGCGCCGTAGTCGGTGCCGAGGTTGGTGGGCCCGGTGCCGGAGCAGGCGGTGGCGGTGCCGTCGGAGGCGGCCAGGCTGCAGCCGGTGAAGCTGTACTTCAGGTCGGGGCGCTGGGTGGTCAGGTAGGTCGGGTCGATCGTCTGGTACACGAACCAGATGTCGTAGGTCTTGTTGTTGGTGATCGTCATCGACAGGTTCACCGTGCCGCCGGGCGTGGTGGTCGCGGCATCGGTGGCGAAGGTGAGCTCGGCCGGCGCCGGGTCGGCGTTCGCGGTGGGGGCCAGCCCGAACAGGGCCAGGGCGAGGGCGAGGACGGCGCCGAGGCCGAAGCGTCTCATCAGTGGTGATCGCATGGCGGGGAGGCTAGGCAGCCCCCCGCGCGGGCGTCTGCCCCGGGCGATCGGGCCGACACGCCGGGTGACCGAAAGCGCACGAGCTGTGAAGATCTCGTAACCGGCAGGTGAAGGCGTAATCGACCGGCAAAACCCGCAAGTGCCCGGCGATCCGCCCGGACCGCCCCGCGGACGCGGTCGCGGACGCCGTCCCGTCGCCCCGTGCGGCGGTTATTGGCGCGTATCGGATGCACCGAACCGCCGTTCCGTCACTCCGCCCCCGAAACTCTCGGCCAACCACCGAATTCAGGCCCCACCCGCCGGAGCGGCCTCCCGGAGGGCCTCGTCACCGTTCGCGGGCATCCGCCGGGTGGCCCTGTTCGCGGCATGATCCGTGCCGTCAGGGGGCATGCGGTCACTATGGAAGGCGCGCCTGTGATCGTGCAGCCGCCGGGCCCCGACGGCGGCCGGCGGGTCACCATCCGCGGAGAGTACGTCGGCATCGCGTACCACCTGCTCGACGTCGTCGAGTTCCTGCGTCGCGCCGGGCTGCCCGAGGCCAGTACGACGGTCGACGACCCCGAGCTGATCGAGTGGCGCGGCATCGGGCCGAAGGCCTGGACCGCCACCGGCTGACCCGCGCCGGACGCCCCGGACCGCACCGCGGACTTGTTCGACTCTACGAAGTTTCTGTGTGACGGGTACACATCAGCGTCCGCTACTGATAGGAAACCTTCCTAACGGAACTCTCCCCAACCCCCCACTGGAGCCCCTGTGCGGAATCCGAACGACACCACCGCCACGAACCCCGTCCTGACCTCCCGCCGTACCCTGCTCGCCCTGCTGGGCGCGTCCGCCGTCGGTGCCGGAGCCGTGCTGCTGCGGCCGGCGCACGCCTCCGCCGCCGCCCCGGCCGCGAGCTGTGTGGGCCTCGACGACCCGGCGAAGAAGGAGATCGCCATGAAGCTGGTGTCGAGCGCGGAGAACTCCTCGCTCGACTGGAAGGCGCAGTACAAGTACATCGAGGACATCGGCGACGGCCGCGGCTACACCGCCGGGATCATCGGCTTCTGTTCCGGCACCGGCGACATGCTCGACCTCGTGCAGCTCTACACCGACCGCAAGCCCTCCAACGTGCTCGCCAAGTACCTGCCGGCGCTGCGCCGGGTCAACGGCACCGACTCGCACAGCGGCCTCGACCCGAACTTCCCGTCCGACTGGCGCAAGGCCGCCACGGACACCGCCTTCCAGCAGGCCCAGAACGACGAACGCGACCGCGTCTACTTCAACCCGGCCGTACAGCAGGGCAAGACGGACGGGCTGGGCACGCTGGGGCAGTTCACCTACTACGACGCCATCGTCATGCACGGCGACGGCGACGACGCCACCAGCTTCCGCAACATACGCAAGCGCGCCCTCGCCAAGGCCAAGCCGCCGGCCCAGGGCGGCAACGAGACGACGTACCTCAACGCCTTCCTCGACGCCCGGGTGTGGGCCATGAAGCAGGAGGAGGCGCACAGCGACACCACCCGGGTCGACACCGAGCAGCGGGTCTTCCTGAACAAGGGCAACCTGTGCCTGAACACCCCACTGGACTGGAAGGTGTACGGCGACAGCTACCACATCGGCTGACGGCCCCCGGGCTGTCGTACCGCACCCCCATGCGGTACGACAGCCCAGAGGCGCTTCCCCCCTCGCAGTGGTCCTACGGCTTGATGCCCACCCCGGTCCACAGGCTGACCTCCGCGTCGGTGGCGGTCGGCTCGGTGTCCGGGCGCCAGCGGTGGCCGACGGACACGCCGGGGTCGAGCAGTTCCAGCCCGTCGAAGAACCGACCCACGTCCGCTCGCGAGCGGAACTGGACCGGCGTTCCGGCGTTGTTGTAGATGTCAGTGACCTTCTGCCAGGTGTCCGGGTCGAAGTCGGGCGTGCAGTGGCTCAGGGCGAGCGCGCTGCCCGAAGGAAGCACGTCGAGCAGCCGGCCGACGATGCCGTACGGGTCCTGCGCGTCTGTCACGAAGTGCATCAGGGCGTTGAGGGAGAGCGCCACCGGCCGGTCGAGGTCCAGGACCTCCGCCAGTTCGGAGGCGTCGAGCAGTGCCTGCGGATCGTTGACGTCCGCCTCGATGTAGGTGGTACGGCCCTCCGCCGTGCTGCGCATCAGACGCTCGGCGTACTTGAGCACCAGCGGATCGTTGTCGGCGTACACCACCCGGGCGTCCGGGACCACGGACTGGGCCACCTGGTGCAGGTTCGGCTCGGTGGGGATGCCGGTGCCGATGTCGAGCCACTGCCGGATGCCGTGCTCGCGCGCGAGGACACGGGTGGCCCGGTGCATGAAGGCACGGTTCTCCCGCGCGCACACGAAGATGCCCGGGTAGGCGGACGCCACGGTCTCGGCGGCCTCCGTGTCGACCTCGAAGTGGTCCTTGCCGCCCAGGTAGTAGTCGTACATGCGGGCGGAGTGCGGCCTGCTGGTGTCGATGTCCCGGGCCACGGGCGAGTTGGTCATCCTGAACCTTTCAGAGGGGGAGCGTGGGGGAGGGGTCAGCCGGTGGTCAGGTGGTCGGCGAGGCCGCGTTTGACCCCCGCGACGAACGCGTTGATCTCCTCCGGGGTGTAGATCAGCGCGGGGCCGGCCGGATCCGTCGACTGGCGCAGCGCGATCCTGCCGTCGGCGAGCTGCTTCGTCTGCACGCACTGACCGCCGTTGGGGCCGCTCCAGGGCGACTCCCAGCCCTGTTCCCCCAGGTCCGATGCGGGCATGCCGTTGTACACGTCGCGAGCACCGCCGTCGAAGGAGGTGTCGAAGGAGGTGTCGAAGGTGGTCATGAGTACTCCTTGCGCATGCGGTTCAGGAGCGCCCTGCTCTGCGCGTCGGAAGTGAGCAGGGACATGCGGTTGTGCGCCTCCAGGTGGGCGACGACGTCGGAGCGCTGGTCCAGGTACATCGCGCCGGAGAGGACCTCGGTGTAGACGACGTCCGGCAGTTCGGGCTCCGCGAATCGGAAGTAGGTGAACGGGGCGCACACGCCCACATGCGCACCGGCGGTGAACGGCACGACGTCGACGCTGACGTGGTCCAGCTCCGAGGCCTCCAGCAGCTGTTCGATCTGCTCGCGCATCACCTCGGGCCCGCCGACCACCCGGTGCAGGACGGCCTCCTCCATCACCACCCACAGCGTCGGCGCGTCGGAGCGCTCCAGCAGGACCTGACGGCGCAGCCGCAGGTTCACCCGCCGCTCCAGGTCCTCGTCGCTGTCGTTCGGGAAACCGCCGCTGAGCACGTGACGCGCGTACTCCCGGGTCTGCAGCAGCCCCGTGGCGTAGTGCGGCTCGTAGGTGCGCAGGGTCTTCGCACCGGTCTCCAGGCTCACATAGGCGCTGAACCAGGTGGGCAGCACATCCCGGTACGTGTGCCACCAGCCGGGCTCGTTGGCCCGCTCGGCGAAGGCGACGAACTCCTCCCGCTCCTGCCGGTCGGCACCGTAGGTCTCGAGGAGTTTCTCCACGTAGAGAGGCTTGAGCGTCACCTCCGCCTTCTCCAGCCGGCGGATGGTCAGGGGGGTGACCCGAAGCGCCCGTGCCGCGTCCTCCAGTGACACGCCCGCGCCCAGCCGCCGCTCCTGGAGCCTGCGGCCCAGGATCATGCGGAGAACGGTGGGCGCACTGGTGGTGCCCGCGCTCGAACGGCCTTCGCTCACGCCCTACCTCCTGAGGGACTGTCACCCGGACGAGTGTGACAGGCACTTGATGAAGCGACCAGACCGATACCGGCATCCTGAAATTATCAGGGAGTCGGTTGCAGCATGAACTTGCCTGCGCGCATGATTACTTGAGTAAATCGCGGTCACGGCCACGGGCGATGCCCCGCTCCCCGTGCGGTCGTTGCCGCTCCGCCTGCTCGGTTTTGCCCGCTCCGCCTGTTCCGCCCGCTCTCCGCCGCGCCCGCCTTACGGAAGGCAGCCATCGTGTCCCCCCACGTGACCTCCCCCCGCGACCTGTTAGACGTAGACGCGCCCGACCGGGCGCACTGGATCGAGCTGCCCTCGCACCGCTCCAGCGTCAGAGTCGCCCGTCGCTCCGTGAAAGCCCGGCTCGGCGAGTGGGGGCTCTCCCGCGAACTGTGCGAGGACGCGGTGCTGTTGGTGTCCGAGCTGGCCACCAATGCCGTCATCCACACGCTGAGCGTGCGGATCCTGTGCGGCATGGGCCTCATCGCGGACGGATGCCTGCGGCTGGAGGTCCACGACCACGACTACTCCGGCCGCGGCCTGCCCCGGCGCGAGCCGGGCCCCGACGACGAGGGCGGCCGGGGGCTGCTGCTCGTCGAGCAGCTCGCCGACTCCTGGGGCGTCGACCGGTCGAGGCTCACCAGCGGCCATGCGGTGTGGGCGACCCTGACGGCCTGATCCCGGAGCCCTCAAGGGGTGCGAACAGGGCTGCGGTGGGCGGAAGTTGCCGATTTCACGCGGGCGCGCGCGCCTGCATATGATCTTGCTCGTGACTGTGCAGAACTCTGACAAAACACCTTCTCGCAAGCAGCGACTCCAGGAGAAGCAGCGCCGCCAGCTGGCGGTGGTCGACACGGTGGACAAGGCCGAGGTCAAGGTCCGCAAGGCGGAAGCCGAACTGGCGGTGGCCGTCGCCGAAGCAGTACAGGTGTTCGGTGACGAGCGCGCGGCCTCCGAGGGGCTCGACATGCCCGTGGAGGCCGTACGCCGTTTCGTCGGCATGGCGGCACACGAGACCGCCGCGGCGGCGGACGGTGCCGACGACTGACCTGCCCCGAGGTTCCGGGCCCCGCGCCGCCGGTGAGGGCTCCCGCCGGCGCGGGACGGATCCCGGTACGGCCGCCGCGCCGGGATTCCGGCTGCCGGCCGGGGGGCCGCCGTTCGGGTGATTCGCGCACCCCCCTTCCCGGCGCGAAACCAAGGAAATACGGGCCTGACGGCTCGTGACGGGTGCTGGGCCCGATCAATGGGACAAGTGGCAGCCAGTGCCCTTATCCGGACAAACTGAATCCGCCGGTTCGTGATCAGGAACATCCACGTTCTCCAGGAGATCGCATGGTGGAGCAGTCCTCCGAGGTCGTTTCGGAGCCGGATGAACCTGTCGTCGCCGTGGCCGGCACCGGCCCCAGGGGGGCGGATACGGAGCGGAGGCTCGCGCAGGCACTGGCCGACCTCCTCGACGCCGAGTCCGTCCCGGTCGACGGCCACTTCTTCGCCGACCTCGGCGCCAACTCCCTGGTCATGGCCCAGTTCTGCGCACGAATACGCAAGACGGCCGATCTGCCGTCGCCGTCCATGCGGGACGTCTACCGGTACCCCACCATCCAGAGCCTGGCGGCGGCCCTCGGCGAGACCGCCCCCGCTCCCGCCGACCCGGCGCACACCCCGCAGCCGCCCGCAGCGACGCCGGCCCCGGGCCCGGTCGGGAACCGGTGGAGCCATCTGCTCTGCGGAACCCTCCAGTTGCTGGTCTTCCTGGGCTACTCCCTGGTCTCCGGATTCGTCACCGCCGCGGGATACGAGTGGATCGCCTCCGGCAAGGGCCTGGCCGACGTCTATCTGCGTTCGCTGCTCTTCGGCGGCGCCGCGTTCGTGGCGCTGTGCGCGTTCCCCGTCGCCGCGAAATGGATCCTCGTCGGACGCTGGCGCCCCCGCGAGTTCCCCGTCTGGGGCCCCACGTACCTGCGCTTCTGGCTCGTCAAGGTGCTGCTGCACGCGAACCCGATGGTCTTCCTCACCGGGACCCCGCTGTACGTGCTGTACCTGCGGGCCCTCGGCGCGCGGATCGGCAAGGGCGTCACGATCCTCTCCCACTCGGTCCCCGTCTGCACCGACCTGCTGACGATCGGCGCGGGCACGGTGATCCGCAAGGACTCCTTCTTCCTCGGCTACCGGGCGTACGCCGGACACATCCAGACCGGCCGCATCACCCTCGGCGCGGACGCCTTCGTCGGCGAGAAGACCGTCCTGGACATCGACACGTCCCTGGGCCACGGCTCGCAGCTCGGCCACTCCTCCGCCCTGCACCGCGGCCAGGCCGTCCCCGACGGCGAGCACTGGCACGGATCCCCGGCGGAGCCCACCCGGACCGACTACGTCCGGATCGCCCCGGCGAACTGCGGCACCCTGCGCCGCGCCTGGTTCGGCCTCGGCACGCTGCTCCAGCTGATCCTCCTGTACGTCCCGCTGGCCGTCGGCGGTGTCTACATGCTGTTCACCGAGGTACCCGCGATCGGCAAGCGACTCGACCCGACCACGGCCGCGCTCGGCTGGTCGGAACTGCTCCCCGACGCGCTGCTGCTCTCCCTCGTCCTGTTCTTCGGGTTCCTCGTCCTGGGGCTGGCGGCCCTGTGCACCCTGCCGCGTCTGGTGGGCCTCGTGGTCAAGCCCGACAAGGTCTACCCGCTCTACGGGTTCCACTACGCGCTGCAGCGGACCACGGCCCGCATGACGAACGTGAAGTTCTTCGCCTGGCTCTTCGGCGACAGCTCCTACATCGTGGGCTACCTCCGCGGTATCGGGTACGACCTGTCGAAGGTGGAGCAGACCGGGTCGAACTTCGGCACCGAAGTGCAGCACGAGACACCGCTGCTGGTCAGCGTCGGCAGCGGGACGATGGTGGCCGACGGCCTCTCCGTCCTCAACGCCGACTTCTCCAGCACGTCCTTCCGGCTCTCCCGGGCCTCGATCGGGGCGCACAACTTCCTCGGCAACAACATCGCCTATCCGGCGGGTGCCAGGACCGGCGAGAACTGCCTGCTCGCGACGAAGGTGATGGTTCCCCTCGACGGCGAGGTCCGCGAAGGTGTGGGCCTCCTCGGCTCACCGTGCTTCGAGATCCCCCGCTCGGTGGAGCGCGATACCCGGTTCGACCATCTCCGCACTGGAGAAACGTTCCGTCATCGGCTGGCCGCGAAGAACCGCTACAACCTCCGCTCCATGGCGCTCATGCTGGGCGTGCGCTGGCTGCACACCTTCGCGCTCACCCTGTTCGGCCTCGCCTCCGTGGACCTGTACGGCGTGCTCGGACACGTGGTGATCGGCGGCTACCTCGCACTCACCCTCGCCTTCTCCGCCGGGTACTTCATCCTGGTGGAGCGCTGCCTCGGCTCCTTCCGCGCGCTGCGCCCCCGGCTGTGCTCCATCTACGACCCGTACTTCTGGTGGCACGAACGGCTGTGGAAGGTGCCGGACCACTTCCTCAACCTCTTCAACGGAACCCCGTTCAAGAGCCTGGTCTGGCGGCTGCTGGGCGTACGCATCGGCCGCAGGGTGTTCGACGACGGCTGCTACCTGACCGAGCGGACCCTCGGCGTCATCGGCGACGACTGCACCCTCAACGCCGGCAGCAAGATCCAGTGCCACTCGCAGGAGGACGGCACCTTCAAGTCCGACGTCACCACACTCGGCGCCGCCTGCACGCTCGGCATCGCCGCCCATGTGCACTACGGCGTGACCATGGGCGACGGCTCCGTGCTGGCGCCCGACTCCTTCCTCATGAAGGGCGAGGAAGTCCCCCCGAACGCCCAGTGGGGCGGCAATCCCGCGGTGGACACACCCGATCGCGGGGGCCGGTCCGCCGGCACCGGCCGGGTCGCCACAGCGGTCGACGCCGCCACGGCGACCGCGAGTTGAGGAAGGCCATTCGATGGGAACGCGCGTGGAGACGGACCGGGAGTACTGGACCCGGACACTGACCGCCGGCGGCGCCACCACCGTGCCCCGGTGGGTCCGGGAACCGGGGCCGGGAACGGCCGGGCACGCAGGACACGGGACACCGGTGCCCGACGACGTGACCCGCGCGGTGCGTGAACTGGCCGCGCGGCAGGGCCTGCCGGCCGGCACCCTCCTGCTGGCCGCCCACCTCAAGGTGCTGGCCGTGCTCTCCGGCGAGCCGGAGGTGGTCACGGGCCACACCACCGGTACGGACGGCGAACCGCTGCCGTGCCGGGTGCCCGTCCTCCCGGGGAGCTGGACGGCCCTGCTCGCGGCCACCGGGCACGCCGAGGCGGAGCTGCTCGCCCACCGGGACCACCCGGTGGCGGAGCTGCGCCGCCGACTCGGCCTCACGGAGCCGCCGTACGAGGTCGTCTGGGGTCCCCTCGGAACCGAGGAGCCGCACCCCGACGACGGCGTCCTGCACGTGCGCTGGTCCGACCGGGACGGCCGGCTGACCCTCCACCTCCGGTACCGCACGGACGTCCTGGACGCCGACGCTGCGGCCCGGCTCGGCGGCTACCACCTGACGGCGCTGCGGCTGATGACGACGGACCCCGACGCCGACCACAGCCGGCAGAGTCTGCTGTCGGCCGAGGAGCAGCGCGAGCAGCTGGAGGATCTGGCCGGGCCGCACCGCCCGCTGCCGGACGCCCGGGCGCACGAACTCTTCGAACAGCGGGTGCGGGCCCATCCGACGGCCGTGGCGGCCGTGCACGGCACGCGGGAGTGGACGTACGACGAACTCAACCGGCGCGCCAACCGGCTGGCACGCGCCCTGCTGGCCCGGGGAGTGGGCCGGGAGGACGTGGTCGCCGTCGTCTCCGAGCGCACCCTCGACTGGCTGGCCGCGGTGCTGGCGGTGTTCAAGGCGGGCGGCGTGTACCTGCCGATCGAACCGCACTTCCCGGCCGGACGCATCGAGGCCACCCTGTCCCGGGCCGGCTGCCGGCTGGCCCTGACCGAGCCCGGCAGCACGGACACCCTGGACAAGGCGCTGGCCGCCCTGCCGGACGTCGGGAAGCTGCCGTTCGACACGGCGTACGGCGAACCCCATGCGGACGACGACCCCGGGATCGGCGTCGACCCCGGCCAGCTCGCCTACATCTACTTCACCTCCGGCTCCACGGGCGAGCCGAAGGGCGCGATGTGCGAGCACGCGGGCATGCTCAACCACCTCCACGCCAAGATCGACGACCTGGAGATCGGCGCCGGGACCGTGGTCGCCCAGACCGCCCCGCAGTGCTTCGACATCTCCCTGTGGCAGCTCGTCGCCCCGCTGCTGGTGGGCGGGCGGACCCTGCTGGTCGAGCAGGACGTGATCACGGACGTGGCCCGGTTCACCGACACCCTGGAACGCGCCCGGGTCGGCGTGGCCCAGCTCGTGCCGTCGTACCTGGAGGTCGTGGTCTCCTACCTCGAACAGCACCCGCGCACCCTGCCCGACCTGCGGTGCGTGTCGGTGACCGGCGAGGCGCTGAAACGGGAGCTGACGCAGCGCTGGTTCGCGGTCCAGCCGGGCATCGCGCTGCTCAACGCCTACGGACTGACCGAGACGTCGGACGACACCAACCACGAACTCCTCCGGGAGGTGCCGGAGCGGATCCTGCTCGGCCGGGCCGTCAGCAACGTCCGCGTCCACGTCGTCGACGAGCACCTGACGCCGGTACCGCTGGGCGCCCCCGGACTGATCGCCTTCTCCGGTGTCTGCGTGGGCCGCGGCTACGTCAACGATCCCGAGCGCACCCGGGAGGCGTACCGCACCGACCCGCGCCGGCCCGGCGAACGGTTCTACCTGGGCGGCGACTGGGGCCGCTGGCACCCCGGCGGCAAGCTGGAGTTCCTGGGCCGCCGGGACAGCCAGGTCAAGATCCGCGGCTTCCGCATCGAGATCGGCGAGATCGAGAACTGCCTGCTGCGGGTGGCCGGCGTACGGGACGGCGCGGTGGTCGTCGCCGAGCGGCCCGGCGGCGGCAAGCAGCTCATCGCCTTCTACTCCGGCGGCCCGCAGGAACCCGAGACCTTGCGCGAGGCGCTCGGCGCCGCGTTGCCCGCCTACATGGTCCCCTCCGCCTTCCACTGGCAGGACAGCCTTCCGCTGACCGCCAATGGCAAGATCGACAAGAAGGCGCTGACCGGGCTGGCCGAGACCGCGCCGGCAGGCGACCCGCACCGGGCGGCCTGCGCCGCGGACCGGGCGGCGGGGGACGAACTCGGGCCGACCGAGCGGAGACTGGCCGCGGCCTGGGCCGAGCTGCTGGGGGTGCCCGAGGAACGCATCGGCCGCACCGACCACTTCTTCGACTCCGGCGGCACCTCCCTGACCGCGGTCAAGCTCAGCCTCGCCCTCGACCGCGCGGTGTCCCTGAAGGACATCACCCGCCACCCGGTCCTCGCCGACCTGGCCGCCCTCCTCGACGGCCCGGCGGCCCGGCAGCGCCCGGAGCTGCTGCTCACCCTGGCGGACGGAAGCGGCACGACCGGGTGCGCCCTGGTGTGCTTCCCGTACGCGGGCGGCAACGCGGTCAACTTCCAGCCGATGGCGACCGCCCTGGCGGACAGCGGCCTCACCGTCCTCGCCGTCGACCTGCCCGGCCACAACCTGGCCGCGCCCCCCGAGCCGTTCGCTGCCGTCGAGGAGGTGGCCGAACAGGTCGCCGCCGAGATCACCGCACGCGGACTGACCCGGGTCATGCTGTGGGGCCACTCCTCCGGCGCCGCACCGGCCGTGGAGACGGCGCGACGGCTCCAGCAGCGCGGCGTACGGGTGGAACGGCTCTTCGTCGGCGCGCACCTGCCCGGCACCGCGCCCGAACGGCACGCCGCCGTCACCGAACTGTCGCACCTGAGCGACGCCGACATCGCGGCGCTGCTGACCGCCGACGGCGGCCACACCGAACTCGCGGAACTGAACCCGCAGAACGCCGCCCACATCGGCGCCGCCTACCGGCACGACTGCCTCGCGGCACACCGTTACTTCGCCGCGGCCCTGGAAGCCACGCCACCCGGCAAGGTGGCCGCGCCGGTCACGGTGGTCGTCGCCGCCGACGATCCGCACACCGCCGGCCACGCCCACCGCCACCGGGACTGGCTGTTCCTGGCCGACCGCGTCGAGCTGCACGAACTCGCCGACGGCGGCCACCACTTCCTGCGCACCCGCCCGGCCGAGGCGGCGCAGGCCGTCCTGACCACCGTCCTCCCCCTCGCCTCCTCCTGACCCGTCACACCCCAGGCGGTCGACCGAAAGGAACCCGAGATGCCGTTCTCATCCCTGGCATCACCGCTCGACGTGGAGCTGCGGCCGGACAAGCCGGCACTGCTGTGCGTCGATCCCCCCGACGACCCACCGAAGTGGGCGGCCGAGCACCGCGAGGCGCTGCGCGCACAGGTCACCGAGCACGGCGCACTGGTCGTCCGCGGCCTCGGACTGCGCGAACCCGACCAGGTCGGCGCCGTCTTCGGACATCTGGCCGGGGAACTCATGACGGAGCAGGAGGCCTTCGCGCCCCGCGAGACCCACCGCCCCGGCGTGTACGCGTCCACACCCTGGCCGGCGAACCAGCCCATGTGCATGCACCACGAGCTGAGTTACCGGCTCCAGGCGCCCGGCCTGATGCTGTTCGCCTGCCTCACCGCACCCGAACAGGGCGGCGCGACCGCGGTGGCCGACGCCGAGGAGGTCCTGCGGGCGCTGCCCGGCGGGCTCGTCGAACGGTTCGAGCGGGAGGGCTGGATCCTGACCCGCACCTACAACGACGAGATCGGCGCGAGCCTCACGGAGTCCTTCGGCACCGCCGACCACGCCGAGATCGAGCGCTACTGCCGGGCCAACGCCATCGACTTCACCTGGCAGCCCGACGGCACCCTGCGCACCGAACAGCGCCGCAACGCCGTCGTACGGCACCCGCTCACCGGCCGGCGCTGCTGGTTCAACCAGATCGCCTTCCTCAACGAGTGGACCCTCGCACCCGAGGTGCGCGAGTACCTGGTGGACGTCTACGGCGCGGACGGACTGCCGTTCAACACCCGCCACGGCGACGGCAGCCCGATCGGCGAGGACGTCGTCCAGCTGATCAACGGCACCTACGAGGCACACACCCGGCGTGAACCCTGGCTCCGCGGCGACCTGCTGCTGGTGGACAACATCCGCACCGCGCACAGCAGAGAGGCGTTCACCGGCGATCGGCAGGTGCTGGTCGGCATGGGCGCCCCCGTCCGGCCGGCCGAGGACTGCCCGGCCCTGGAGGCGAGCGAGCGATGACCGACGTACTGTCCTCCGCCGCCCGGGCGGCCGTGCCCGAGCGGGGATCCGTGCCGAGCTTCGCGGTGATCACCGGCGCGCAGGTGCAGCGCGCGCTGAGCGGGCGCGAGAAACAGCTCGTGGAGCTGGTCGAGACCGTCTACCGGCTGCACGACGCCGGGGACTCGGTCAACCCGCCGTCGTACTTCCTGCGGTTCGAGGACCGGCCGACCTCGCGGATCATCGCGCTGCCGGCCTCGCTCGGCGGGACGGTCCAGGTGGACGGCCTGAAGTGGGTCTCCAGCTTCCCGGAGAACGTGGCCGCCGGGCTGCCGCGGGCCTCGGCGGTGCTCGTCCTCAACGACCACGACACCGGCTACCCGTTCGCCTGCCTGGAGAGCTCGATCATCAGCGCCACCAGGACCGCGGCCTCCGCGGCCCTGGCCGCCGACTGGCTCAGTCGGGGCCGCACCCGCCCCACCCGGGTCGGGTTCTTCGGCACCGGCCTGATCGCCCGCTACATCCACACCTTCCTGGCCGGCTCCGGCTGGGACTTCGACGAGATCGGCGTGCACGACCTGTCCGCCGACAGCGCCGGCGGCTTCCGCGGTTACCTGGAACAGACCGGTACCGGTGCGCGGATCACCGTCCACGACAGCGCCGAGGACCTGGTCCGCGGCAGCGACCTCGTGGTCTTCGCCACCATCGCCGGCCGGCCCCACGTCACGGACCCGGCCTGGTTCACCCACAACCCGTTGGTCCTGCACGTGTCCCTGCGCGACCTCGCCCCCGAGGTCCTGCTGGGCTCGGCCAACTTCGTCGACGACGTCGAGCACTGCCTCAAGGCCGACACGTCACCCCACCTGGCCGAACAGCTCACCGGCAGCCGCGACTTCCTGAACGGAACCCTCGGCGACGTCATGTGCGGCCGGGCCGCACCACCCCCCGACCGCCCGGTGGTCTTCTCGCCCTTCGGACTCGGCGTTCTCGACCTCGCCGTCGGCAAGTACGTCTACGACGAGGTGTCCCGGGCCGGGGACCTCTGTCTCATCGATGACTTCTTCCACGAACTGCGCCGGTACGGCTGAGGCCGTCGTCCTCGGCCCGGCACCAGGAGGCCCGCCGTGCCTGTCATCTCCGCTCCCTACGCCTTCAACGAGGGCGATCTCTACGTCGACCTGGAGTCGATCTGCGGACACCCGCTCTATCTGAAGTGCGAGGCCTTCAACTTCGCCGGATCCATCAAGCTGAAGGCCGCCAACGAGATGGTGGAGAACGCCGAACGGGACGGAATCCTGAAAGCGGACTCCGTCCTCGTAGAGTCCTCCTCCGGCAACCTCGGCGTCGCACTCAGCATGATCGCCGCGAGCAAGGGTTACCGGTTCCTGTGTGTGACGGACTCCCGTTGCAACCTGTCGACCCGACTCCTGATGGAGGCGCTCGGCAGCGAGGTGCACATCGTGGCCGACCAGGACTCCAATGGCGGCTTCCTGGGCACCCGGATCGAGTACGTCCGCTCGCTGTGCGAGAAGGACGACCGGTACGTCTGGCTCAGCCAGTACACCAACGCCGGCAACTGGACCGCGCACTACCGTACGACCGCCCCGGAGATCGCCCGGCGCTTCCCCGAACTGGACGTTCTGTTCGTCGGCGCCGGCACCACCGGAACCCTGATGGGCTGCGCCCGCTACTTCCGCGAGTGGCACCGGCCGGTGCGGATCGTCGCCGTGGACGCGGCGGGCTCGGTGGCCTTCGGCGGCGAACCGGGCCGCCGGATGATCCCGGGCCTCGGCATGAGCATGCGTCCGCCACTGCTCGACGAGTCCTTCGTCGACGAGGTGATCCGGGTGGAGGAGCCGGACACCATCCGGATGTGCCACCGCATGGCCCGGCACGGCTTCCTGTTCGGCGGCTCCACCGGGACCGTGGTCAGCGGCGCGACGGACTGGCTGTCCCGGCACGACGCCGGTGACCTCACCGCGGTGGCCGTCGCACCGGACCTCGGCGAGCGCTACCTCGACACCATCTACCAGACCAACTGGCTGCAGGACCTGTACGGCGACCAGGTGCTCGCCGGCGAGGACGGCGACCTGGTGTCCGACGCCGATGCCGGGGACGAGGCCCAGGTGTCCGACGCCGGGGACACCGAACCGGCGAAGCCGCTGCCCCGGGAGCCCAAGTCCGCCTCCCGCGCACCGGCCCGCCGGCGCAGCAGCACCTGACGGCAGGTCACGCCGGAGCGCAGCCCCTCGGAGATGCCCGCGCGGCAGCACCGGGGGGCCGCGGCGTGCCCGCGGTCCCGGCCCGCTCAGTAACGCACGGGCAGGGCGCGCAGCCCGCGGGTGCGCATCGACGGACGCCACTCCAACCGGTCCGCCGGCACGTCGAGTTCGAGGCGGGGGAAGCGGTCCAGCAGCGCGCCGAGGGCGATCTCGGTCTCCAGACGGGCCAGCGGTGCGCCCAGGCAGTAGTGGATGCCGTGGCCGAGGGCCAGGTGCCCGGTGGCATCGCGGCCGATGTCGAGCCGGTCGGGCTCGGCGAAGCGGCGCGGGTCGCGGTGGGCCGCCGCCAGGGACAGCAGCACCGTCTCGCCCGCCGGGACGGTGACCCCGCCGATGGTGACGTCCTCGGTCGGGAACCGGCGGATGGCGAGCGGCGCGGGCCCGTCGTAGCGGGCCAGCTCCTCCACGGCCGGGCCGAGCCGGTCCGGATCCGCGCGCAACGCGGCCAGCTGGGCCGGGTTCTGCAGCAGCGCCAGGGTGGCGTTGCCGATCAGGTGGACGGTGTTCTCGTACCCGGCGAACAGGATGAGGAAGGCCAGTGACATCAACTCGTCCTCGGTGAGCCGGTCCTCCTCGTCCCGTACGGCGATCATGGCGGAGAGCAGGTCGTCGGCGGGCTCGGCACGCTTGCGGGCGAGCAGCCGCGCGAAGAAGGCCAGCAACGCCCCGACGGCCTCCTTCGCCCGCTCGGGCCGGGCGGGGTCCGGGACGACGAGGGCGTCCGTCCAGGACCGGAAGTCCGGCCGGTCCTCCTCGGCCACGCCGAGCAGTTCGCAGATCACGGCGATGGGCAGCGGCGCCGCGAAGGCGGCGATCAGGTCGGCACGGCCGAGGGGCGCCATGGCGTCGAGCAGCGCGTCGGCGGTCCGCCGGACGGGCTCGCGCAGCAGGGCGACACGGCGGGGTGTGAACGCCCGGGACACCAGGCGCCGGACGCGGGTGTGGTCCGGCGGGTCCATGTTCAGCAGGTTGGCGTCGAGCGCGGGCGGCAGCGCGAGGCCGCGGTAGCCGCCGGGTTTGGCGTTGGCCTTGTCGAGGGAGAACCGCGGGTCGGCCAGGGCCTGCCGCACGTCCTCGTAGCGCGTCACCAGCCAGGCCGGCAGCCCGTCGGTGCCGGCGACCCGGTGCACGGGCCCGGCCTCCCGCAGCCGGGCGTACCCGGCGTACGGGTCGGCGAGCAGCTCCGCGGGGTCAACGGCGGCCGGGGCGGGGGGTGTTGTACTGGCGTCCATGCTCCAACCCTAGACAGTGCGGGCGCCGGCGGCGGCCGGTCACCCGGCGGCCGGGGTGCTGTCGGTCGCGTCCGCGGAGTGCAGCAGCCGCAGGAACGCCTTGACGCCCGCGATGATCTCCTGGTTGTCGGTGAGCCGGTTCACCGTGGACTCGAACTGCCTGCCCAGCGCGGCGATCCTGCGGTCCGCCGCCTCGGCCCGCTCGTACGAGCTCATGGCCAACGCGTCGACGGTGCGCCGCAGTTCGGCGAGGGCCCGGTACTGCTCCTCGGCCTTCTCCTCCAGGACCCGGGTCCCGGCCTCGGCGCGGTTCAGCCGGGCCTGCACCTCGACGACGTCGTCCCGGGGATACGTGACGTCCTTCAGGAGGGTGCCCAGGCGCCTGCGGAGCTGGCCGAAGTACGCGCCGGCCGGCCGGAAGAAGGTGCTCAGCAGGAAGAACGCGGCGAACCAGTACCCCGTGAACTCGCCCGTCGCCCAGGTGACCGCGACGACGACCGCCGCCGTCAGGACGTGCCCCGCGACCGCCGCCCGGAGCATCGCCCGGGCGATGCGCGCGGCCTCGGCGTCCCGGGCCGCCGGGACCTCTATGCCCTTCTCCCGGCTGACCGCGATCTCGGCGAGTACCGCGTGCGCCCGGAAGTACAGGTTCCAGGGCAGGGTCAGCAGGAGCAGCAGCCACAGCAGGCTCAGCACCCCCGCCCCCACGGCGAACACCACCGCGGGCGGCGCCCCCGCCGCATACGCGAGAACCAACGCCACAGCCGCCGCCCCGACCGCCGCCACCGCCCCGAGAAACCTGCCCATGCCCCGTCTCCCCCCCCACTTCCTGCCCGCGCCCCGACACACCCCATCGTCCCGGCCGCGGCGCGGCGCGGCATGAGTAGCCGTACTCAGGGGACCGCAGGACAGCGTCCCCGGAACCGACCCGGCCGGTGCTGGAGCGCGGCCCGGATCCGGCCGAGCCACTCCGCGGCGAGCCGGCGCCCGCCGGGGAGCTGGTCGGCGCGGTCCCAGCGCCCTGCGGTGATCATCGCCGGCACGAGGATCCGGCACTCGCGCAGCAGGTCCCGGTCGACACCCGGATGGTGTGCGCCGATCTCTTCGGGCGCATGGGCGAGGCCGAACTCGACGGGCCCGCGGCAGCACGCCGGCATCGTGCTGCTTTCGATACCCACCGGATGGCTGCTCTCCGACGATGGGAAGCCGGTACTCCGAGCGACGGCACTGTGCCAGGCACTGGAGCCGTTGTGTCAGCGGGACGCCGGGAACCGTTCGATGTTGTCCTCCACCCAGGTGCGCAGGTGGGCCAGGGGCCGGCAGGCGTCCTCGCCGAGCGGGGTCAGGCTGTACTCGACGCGGGGCGGGACCTCCGGGTAGATCTCGCGGTGGACGAGGCCGTGGTCCTCCAGGCGGCGCAGCGTCTGGGTGAGCACCTTGGGGCTCACCCCTTGCAGGCGTGCGCGCAGTGCCCCGAAGCGCTGGGGCCCGTCCTCCAGAGCGCCCAGGGCGAGGGCGCTCCACTTGTTGGCGAGCAGATCCAGCATGTCACGGCAGGGACAGGCGGCCAGGTAGACGCTCTTCGGGTCGTCGCACAGGTGTGCTGTCGTCGTCATGCGGCAATAGTACCCAACGGGAACTATAGGCCCTTGCGGGTAACCACCATCCCTTTCGTACTGTCGCTGACGTGGTCGAAGTCGCGGACCCCGCCTGCGTGTCCGGTCGGCGCGACCACGTCTTCTCGATGTATCCCGAGCCGAGCGGGCACCGTCCGCAGCCCTCGGATCACGCACACGTGGAAAGGCCGGACCACCATGAACGACACGTACGACATCCCCGCGACGATGCCCGCGGTCGCGTACCGCAAGTCGCTGCCCGTCGACGATGCCGAGAGCCTGGTCGACGTCACGCTGCCCACCCCGAAGCCGGGCCCCCGTGACGTACTGGTGCGGGTCGAGGCGATCGCCGTCAACCCGGTGGACCACAAGATCCGGCAGAACGTCGATCCGGGCGGGGAGGCGAAGGTGCTCGGCTGGGACGCCGCGGGGACCGTCGTCGCCGTGGGCGGCGAGGTGGAACTCTTCGCGGTGGGCGACGAGGTGTACTACGCCGGTGAGTTGGACCGCCCCGGCGCCAACTCCCGCTACCACGTGGTCGACGAGCGCATCGTCGCCCGCAAGCCCGCCACCCTCTCCTTCGCCGAGGCCGCCGCCCTGCCGCTGACCTCGCTCACGGCGTGGGAGGGGCTCTTCGAGCGGCTGGGGCTGCACACCGGTGCCCTGGAGCAGACCGGTGCCCTGCTGATCACCGCGGCCGCCGGCGGCGTGGGCTCGATCACCGCGCAGCTGGCCCGCGCCCTGACCAGCCTCACCGTCATCGGTACGGCGTCGCGCCCCGAGAGCGTCGACTACGCGCGCCGGATGGGTGTCCACCACGTCGTCGACCACCGCAGGCCCCTTGCGGCGCAGCTGGCCGAAGTGGCCCCGGAGGGCATCGACTTCGTGTTCAGCACCACGGCGACCGACCACAACCTGGCCGCGTACGCCGACGCGCTCACCCCCTTCGGCCGGATCGTCGCCATCGACGACTTCGACTCGCTGCCGCTCGGAGTGCTCAAGGCGAAGAGCATCTCCTTCCACTGGGAGTTCATGTACACGCGGTCCATGTTCCGTACGGCCGACCTGAGCACGCAGCACCACATCCTCACCCAGGTCGCCCGCCTCGTCGACGCCGGCATCCTCACCACCACGGCCACCCGCGACCTGGGCCCGGTCAACGCCGCCAACCTCCGTGAGGCGCACCGCGTCCAGGAGACCGGCGCCGCCATCGGCAAGACCACGCTCACCGGTTTCTGACCGGGCGGCCTGCTTCCACGCGGGACGGGACGCGGTTCTCGCTCTCGACAACTGCGAGCATGTGCTCGATGCGGTCGCTTCACTACCGTGGACCTGTTCGCCGCGTGTGCCGTGATGATCGACCCATTGGTTCTCCCTGACGAGGCAAGGGCGCGGGACATCCGCTCATGTCCCGTCGGGCGGACGGCCCGCCGCCGGCGGTCGAACTGGCCACCACCCACGTGCGGTTGCTGTCGGCGCCGGAGATCGAGGCCCGTCTGGATCGGACCTCCCACCTCCTCGGCATGCCCCGGGGCACCGTCAAGTCCCGCACCCACCTCGCCCTCAGAGCCTTGCTGACCGCGCTGGCCGAGCGCGGCTACACCCACTGACGACCCCGTCCTCGCCTTCCGCGCACACGCCTACGCAGAGTCCCACCTCCGGCGCAGTCACCACCGGTAGAGCTCCACCCATGCCGCACCCGTTCCGCGCCGCATCCGTGGGTGAACCACCTCGGCGCGCCGTCGAGTGAACCTCTACGGCACGGGTGTCGTTTGATCTCACGTCAGCACACCGCCCCACGGCTGACGACTGTTGTCGGAGCGGCTCGGCCGAGCGCTCCCGGAGCCTGACGAATGGATGGACTTGAACAACCAGACCAAGAGATCCCCCGTGCGGCGGGGCCTGCTGCGAGGCGCCGTGGTGGCGTGCTGCGCGATGGCCCTGTCCACCGCGGGCGCGATATCGGCGAGCGCCGCGGCACCCACCGCGCGCACCGTGGACCACGTGGCGCTCGGCGACTCGTACGCCTCCGGCCCCGGCATCCCGACCCAGGTCGACACCGCGTGCGCGCGCTCCGACCAGAACTATCCGTCCCTCCTCGCGGCAGCGACGCACGCGCGGCTGACCGACGTCAGCTGTGCGGGCGCCACGACGACCGCCCTGGCCGGACCCCAGGGCGCGCAGCGGCCTCAACTGGACGCGCTGGACGCGGACACGGACGTGGTCACCCTGACCATCGGCGGCAACGACATCGGTTTCTCCAGCGACCTGGCCACCTGCGCCGGGCTCGCCGCCAAGGACCCGACGGGCAACCCGTGCCAGACCTTCTTCACGAGCGACGGCACCGACCGGCTGGAACAGCGCGTCGACGAAACCGCCCCCAAGATCGCCGCGGCGCTCGACGCCGTACGGCAGCGGGCGCCCCGCGCCAAGGTCCTGGTGGTCGGCTATCCCGACCTGTTCCCGGACGACGGTGTCGGCTGCACCAGCTCCGTGATGCCACTGGCCGCCGGTGACTTCGGCTATCTGCGGGACACCGAGAAGAAGCTCAACGCGATGCTCGCCGGCCAGGTGTCCGCGCACGGCGCGCGTTATGTCGACACCTACACCCCGACCGTGGGACACGACATGTGCCGGCCGGCCGGGGAACGCTGGATCGAATCCCTGGTCGCGGCGGCTCCGGCGGCGCCGGCCCACCCCAACGCCCAGGGCCAGCAGGCCATGGCCGCGGCGGTGGAGCAAGCCCTCCTCCGCTGCGGCGCACACCGCCGCTGACCCAGTGCAGACGGGGCGCCGGCAGTCCTGACGGAGCGTCGGCGCCCCGGCCCGTGAGTCACGGCAGACGGATGGCGATCATGTCGATCTCGAAGTTCACGCCGGACCAGAAGATCCACCATCTGGTGGCATGGGCCACGGAGTGGAAAGGAGAAGGGAGGGGGCGGAGCATGTGGGCCTATTCCCTGAGTCTGGGCGGATCTCATGCCCTCATGAACGACTGGTTCAAGAACGAGAAGCTGCTCCGGCTGCTCACCCAGGAAGAGAAGAACCTGATCCGGGCGGCACGCGAGCGGGCGGCACGTGCCTGGGAGGACAGGGACTGATCGGCCGTCACATATTGGTTTACGGTTCAACGAGAATCGTTTATGGTTCAACCAAGTTGATCCGAGGAGGACCCATGACGTCCGAGCCCACCGCATCCGGTTCCACCGGCGCGAACCGGCGTACCTTCCTGAGGCGTGCGTCCGCCGTCGCGGCAGTCCCCGTCGGTGTCGGTGCCGGCGTGTTCGGTTCGCAGGCCGGCACCGCACATGCGGCCGACGCGGCCGGGCTGCCCGGCTTCGAGCCCGTGCCCGCGGGCTCCTTGGGCCCGGCGCTCAACGCGGACGGCTACCACGTCGGCCGGATCGAGGGGAACCTGTACTGGGTGACCGACGCCTACTACCAGGCCATGTTCCTCAGTACCCGGCACGGCGTGGTGCTCGTCGACGCTCCGCCGACCATCGGGACCAACCTCCTGCGTGCCATCGAGGACGTCACCAGGGCCAACGGGAGACCGGGCAAGGTGACCCACCTCGTCCACTCGCACGCGCACGCCGACCACATAGGCGCCTCCGTCCTGTTCGGGGACGACGTCGTGCGCATCGGGCACAGGCTGAACCGCGAGCTGCTGCTGCGTGCCGACGACCCCAACCGGCCGGCGCCGAAGGTGACCTTCGACAGCCGGTACACCCTCTCCGTCGGCGGAGAGCACCTGGAGCTGGCATACCACGGGCCGAATCACGCGCCGGACAACATCTACGTCTACGCCCCCGCCTACCGGACCCTGATGCTCGTGGACGTGCTCTTCCCCGGCTGGGTCCCGTTCAAGAGCCTCGCCGTCTCCCAGGACATACCCGCGTGGATCAAGGCGCACGACGTGGCGCTGTCCTACCCCTGGACCACCTTGGTCGCGGGCCATCTCGGCCGCCTCGGGATCCGGGCCGACGGTGAGCTGCAGAAGGAGTACATGGCCGACCTGGAGGCCGGCGTCCGAGCCGCCGTCAAGTCGGTGGACCCCACGCCGTACTTCCAGGAATACGGGCCGGGCGGGAACGCCTGGGCCATCTTCAGGACCTACCTCGACGCGGTGGCACGGACGGCGGCCGATCCGGTCGCCGGAAAGTACCTCGGAAGACTGGCGGCCGCCGACGTCTTCACGTTCGACAACGCGGCCACCCTGCTGGAGTCGCTGCGCATCGACTCCGGCGTGCTGGGACCCTTCGGCATCCGGCCGTGACACGCGGGTGCCCGGCCGGGAGAAATCCCGCCGGGCACCCTTCCACGATCACTGGTCCGGTGTTCCGGACTGCCGGGCGAAGGGGCGGGCCCACCGCCTCATCGCGACGTCAGCCCGGCGATCCGCCACAGACCGTCCTGGCCGCTGCCGGCGGTGTACGCGTCCCCGGACGCCGCCAGTGAGAAGCTGAAGGAGTTGATCCCGAGGATGTCGGTGACGTGGGACTGCACCCTGGTCGTGGCGTTCACGCGCTTCACCTCGTCGCCGACCTGGAAGTAGACCAGGCCGTCGCCGCCGACCGAGATCGACGTGGGTTCGTAGGTCTCGTCGGCCAGTACACGCGTCGCACCGGTGGCCACGTTCGTCTGCAGGATGCGGCCGAGGCCCATGTCCGCGGTGTAGGCGAGTCCCGCGCTGTCGAACGCGAGGCCGTAGGAGAAGCCGAGACCCGTGGCAACCACGCGTGCCGTCCCGCCGTCCGGCACGGCGACGATCTCTCCGTTGGTGTCGGTGACATAGGTGGTGGTACCGAAGCGGGCCACGCCGAAGAGCGCGGGCAGGCCGGCGGCCAGGGTACGGCGGCTGCCTGTCGCGAGGGTGACCTGCTGAAGCGTGCCGTCGAAGCCGGTGATGTACGCGCTGCCGTCGGCGACGGCCACCCCGCGGAGGTTGCCCAGACCGGTGGTGACCGTGGAGAGCGCTCCGGTGGCCAGGTCGAGCTTGAGCAGATCGCCTCCGGAGTACGCCAGATACACCGAGCCGGCGTTGTCGGGGGCGATGGCGACCGGAGCGCCGGCCGCCGGTGCGATCTGCACGCAGTCCGTGGACGGGCACCTGACGTCACCCACCGCGGCAACTGCCGGGGCGGCGAGGGTCATTGTCGCGCCCGACGCCAGTAACGCGCCGAGGGCCAGTGCCGCGCCCAGCGCGCGCCCGCGTCTCGCGAGCGAGCGGGCGGGACGGTCGAGCGGGAGTCGAATCGCTGTCCTGGATCTCATCGTTGAGTCCATCCGTTCCTGTCCGTCGACGGTGGGTGGCCTGTGGGATCGCCGCAGGCACTGCACTGGCTACGTACAGGGGTACGGAGAGGTTCACCTCGGACGTGGATCGCGGAAGACGACCCGCGGGATGCGGAGTCGGTTCAGCAGCCCGTGGCGTTGTAGTTCCAGAAGGCGGCCCTGGTCTGCGGGCCGGCGATCCCGTCGGGGGTGCCGGCGTTCTCGCCGACGGCGTTCAGGAACTTCTGCAGCGCCGTGATCGTGTTGGTCCCGACGATCCCGTCGACGGTACCGGCGTTGTAGCCCCAGGCGTTGAGCATCCTCTGTGCCGCCATCCAGCTGTTGGTGCCCAGCTGTCCGTCCTCGGCACCGGCGTTGAAGCCCCAGACGTTCAGGCAACTCTGCCAGTTCTTGGCCCGGGTCGTGTTCAGGCCGAGGTTGTTCACCGCGAGCGGGGAGACCTGCCGGCTGCTGACCGCGGGCCCGGCGGCCTGCTGGGGGGCCGCCACGCCGGCACCCGCACCCGCGAGCCCTGCACCGGCGATGCCGACGACGGCACTTGCGGTGACGAGTGCCCTGGCCAGAGAAGATCGCATGGTTTCCTCATTCCGGTCGACTGCGAAGGCTGTGACGCGACCGCTCGCACGGTCCGTCCGCGTCGCCCCAAGCGTGCCAGGGGAGTTCGCCTAAATCTTCCGAAATTGCGGCCCAATTTCTCGTATGACCCGCTTCAGGCCATATCTGGACGGGGTTGTGACCTGCGTGGTCGGACTACTTCAGGCCCCCGGTCACCAGGTCGATACGCCAGTACCGCTGCAGGGACAGGAAGAGCGCGATGACGGGGACGACGGAGAGCAGGGTGCCGGTGATCACCAGTGAGTACAGGGACGCCTGGTTGGCGCCGTGGCGCAGGAGGCTGTACAGGCCGACCGTCAGCGGGAACTTGTCGTCGCTCGTCACCATGACGAAGGGCAGCAGGAAGTTGTTCCAGATGACGATGAACTGGAGCAGGAAGACGGTGATCAGACCGGGTGCCATCAGCCGCAGCCCGATCGCGGAGAACATCCGCCACTCGCTCGCCCCGTCCATCCGCCCTGCGTCGAGCAGCGAGTCGGGCACGGAGGCGGCCGCGTAGATCCGGCACAGGTAGATGCCGTACGGGTTGAACAGCTGGGGCAGGATCACCGCCGGGTAGCTGTCGGTGATGCCGACGCGGGCCAGCAGCAGGTACTGCGGCACGGCCAGCACGACCTGCGGCAGCAGGACGCCCGCCAGGATGGTGTTGAAGAGCAGGGTGCGGCCGCGGAACCGGTACTTGGCGATGGCGTAGCCGGTCGCCGCCGAGACGGCGGTGGCGGCGAGCCCGCCGACCCCCGCGTACAGGAAGCTGTTGAGCATCCAGTGCCAGAACACGCCGGAGTCGTACGAGGAGAGGTCGGCGACGTTGTCCACCAGCCCCGAGCCGAACGACGGCAGATAGGTCGCGGTGGAGAACAGCTCGCTGCGCGACTTGGTGGACGCGATCAGGATCCACAGCGTCGGCACCAGGCAGTAGACGGCGCCGAGCAGCAGCACCGCGGTGGGCAGGACGGCGAAGCGCCGGCGGCGGGGCGGCTCGGTCCGGGCGGCGGTCACCGGGGACACGACGGGACGGGCGGGCGAGTCGATCGTCATCGGTGCTCCTTGCCTACGGCTCCGGCGCCGCCCCACCGGGCCTGCGCGAGGCGGCCGACGAGCAGGGAGACGGTGAGGATTCCGGCCGCGAAGACGATGGAGGTGGCGGCCGCGAGATGGATGTCGGAGTCGACGAAGGCGTCGGTGTAGATCTTCATCAGGGGGACCCAGGTGAGGGAGATGGCGTTCGACAGCGGCTGCAGCGTGTTGGGCTCGTTGAACAGCTGCAGGGCGGCGAGCACGGTGAACAGGGTGCACATGGCGATGGCGGGACGGACCAGCGGGACCTTCACCCGCAGCGCGATCTGCAGCTCCGAGGCACCGTCGATCCTGGCCGCCTCGTAGATCTCCGGCGGCAGTCCGCGCAGGGACGTGTACATCACCACCATGTTGAAGCCCACCGCGCCCCACACGGCGATGTTGGCGACCGAGACATAGACCATCGAGCTGCCGAAGAAGTCGACGTGCCGGCCGCCGATGGGGCTGGTCGCGGGCAGGTAGAGGAAGCCCCACAGGAGGGTGGCGATGACACCGGGCACCGCGTACGGCAGGAAGATGGCCAGCCGCGCGAACCGCGTGAGCCGGGCCCGCGCCGTGTCCAGGAGGAGCGCGAACAGCAGGGCGAGGAGCACGGTCGCCGGTACGGTGATCGCGCCGACCAGGAGCATCCGGAGCAGGCTGTGCCAGAGCTCGGCGTCGTGGATCACGGCGGAGTAGTTGTCCAGACCCGCGAAGACCGTCCGGCTGCCCGTTCCCAGCAGGCCCCCGTTGACCTTGCGTTGCTGGAAGCTGAGGAGCAGTGCGTAGCCCCCGGGGGCGGCCACGAACAGCAGGAGGAGCAGGGTCGCGGGCAGAACCAGTAGATAGGGCAGCCGGCTGTGACCGGCCCGTCGGCCCCGCCGCGAGATGCTTGTCGCCATCGACGTGTGTCCCCATCGGATGAGTGGCTGGTGGTGCCAGGACTGGATGCGAAGGTCGGTGGGGCGCCACCGGTGGTGCCGGTCGCGCTACCGGTGGTGCCGGTGCGGTCGCCCGGCCGGGGGTCAGGTGCCGCGGCCGGGCGACCGGGTCGGGGTCGCCGGGGTCAGTCGAGGGTGAACCCGAGCTTCTTCATGCCGGCCGTGGTGTCGTTCTGCATGGTGTCGAGCGCCCCGCTGAACGAGCTCCCGGACTGCAGCGCCGCGCCGAAGCTGTCCCGGTACGCGGAGAAGGTCACTGTGACATTCGGGCCCCACATCGAGAAGCTGCGGGCGCTCGGTGCGACCTTCTTCACCTCGGTGTAGAAGTCCGGCTGGTTCGGGAAGAAGGCCGGCGGCTGGTCGAGGACCGGCAGGGCGCGCCCCGAGGTCGAGGCCGGGTAGATGTTGATGTTCTTGACCTGGGCCGTCACCGCCGCGGAGTCGGTGTTGAGCCAGCTCGCGAACTCCGCGGCCTCGGCGGGGTGCTGGGAGTCCGTGGTGACCGTGATGGCCGAGCCGCCCCAGATGCCGGTGGTGGAGTCGCCCGCCGTCCAGGCCGGCAGCGGCGCGGCGGTCCACTTCCCCTTGGTCGACGGGGCGATGCCGCCGATCTGGGCGGGGGCCCAGGCCCCGGAGATCCAGGTGAGGAGGGTGCCGTTGTTCATCTCCTTGTTCCACTGCGGGGAGAAGGAGGGGTTCTTCTTGACCAGTCCCTTGTCGACCAGGCCCTGCCAGTACCCGGCGACCTTGTCGCTGGCCGTGCCGTTGATGTCCACGTGCCAGGAGTCGCCCTGGGTGGTCCACCAGTCCGCCCCCGCCTGCTGGGTGAGGCCGGTGAACCAGCCCGGGTCGGCGGCGTCGAAGTTGGTCAGGTAGGCGCCGGGCGCCTTCTTGCGCAGCTTCGCGGCCTCCTGCTGGAACTCCTGCCAGGTGGTCGGCACCTGCAGGCCGTACTTCTTGAACAGGTCCGACCGGTAGAACATCATCAGCGGGGCGAAGTCCTGCGGGACGCCGTAGACCTTGCCCTGGAAACGGGTCTGGGCCAGCGTCGCCGCGTCGAAGTCCGTGACCGCCTTCTTCGTCTCGGCGGTGATGTCGCGGACCACGCCGTTCGCCACCAGGCCGGGCAGCGACTGGTACTCGACCTTCGCGATGTCGGGGGCGGTCTTCGCCTGATGCGCGGTGATCATCTTGCTGACGAGCTGGTCACCGCCCGCCGGGTTGCTGAGGGCGACCTGGATGTCCGGGTGCGTCGAGTTCCACAGGGCGACGACCTTGTCCATGTCAGGGTCCCAGTCCCACATGGTGAGGCGGACCTTGCCGCCCTTCGGCTCCGATCCGCTGCCGGAGCCCCCGTTCCCGCCGCCACAGGCGCCGAGAACCAGGGTTGCGGCCAGTGTGGCGCCTGCGACTGCGGCGAATCTGGTCTTCATTGGCCAGTGCTCACTTTCGTGTCAGAAGAGGGCCTGCTGCGGTGGTCCCGTCAGTGAGGCCGTCGCCCGGTGGTCCCACGGGGACCCGAACCCTTGGCCGACCACGAGCCGACCTGTTCCGACTTTGACTGCGACTTAAGCTAAGTCGCGGCAGAGGTGAGGTCAATATGTCCGGCGTACTGATTCGCCGGGTGTCGGTTTCTCCGGTCGATTTCTTTGCGGGAGGAGCCCGGAACGGGCGGCGGACGCAGGGGCCGGCTCTTGTGGCAGGGCGCCTGACTTCCGCACGGTACGCGCCGGGGCGCGTCGACGGGAGTCCCTGCAGGCTGCTGATCAGGGCGATACGGAGAGCGCGCCGCATTCCACGGGGTGGCGAGGGCGGTCCCGCGGCCACCCGCGGAACCTCGTCCACGGCGGCGGCGCCCGGCTGCGGGAGTTCTCCTCCGGGCGACCGGGCGTCCACCGTCGCGCGGGTCGCCCCGGCCGGCGGGGCGTGCGGCGAACAGGGGGTCGCCCCGCCGGTTCGTTACCGGGCTGCCCAGAGCAGTCCGCGTGTGGTGAGCGCTCGTACGGTGGGCTCGCGCAGGTCGTCCGGTCGGTGTCCCACGGCGGAGAAGAAGACACGCCCCCGCCCCCATCGCCTGGTCCACGCGACGGGCATGACGACAGGCTGCTCGCCCTGCCCCGCGGCGCCCGGAGCGACGGTGGTGGACGCGAGTACCGTGCTCAACGCGTCGGTCAGCATCCAGTACTGCTCGGTGACCACCGTCACGTCGGGCAGCCCGGCGACGATCGGATGCTCCCGGTGCTCCGGCTCCATGCGGACCCGGTACTCCAGGTGCTCCTCGGGATGGTGCAGGAACAGGCCGCCGACCATGCGCAGGTATGCGGGACTGTCGTAGAACGTCGCCACCACGCCGCCGTGCCAGCCGGCGAAGCCGGTGCCGGCCTCGACGGCCGACACGAGCCCCGCGCACTGCGCGTCGGTCAGCCGGCCCTCGCTCCAGCACTGGACGACGAGATCGGTCCGCGCCATCAGGTCCGCGTCCGCGTAGGCATCCAGGTCCTCCCGCACCGTCACCGCGAAGCCGGCGTCGGCCAGCGCGGGCAGGAACAGGTCGGTGCACTCCCGTGGCGCGTGGCCCTCCCAGCCGCCGCGGACCACCAGCGCCGAACGTGCCGCGGCCATCAACGGGTCGCGGGGTCGGCGGTCCAGGCCGGGAGGGTGAGCGGTGTGCGCTGGACACCGATCCACTGCCGTTTCGTGAAGCCGGCCATCTGGTCGTCCGCGCCGTGTCGCGCATGGGCGTCGTTCACGTGCACCTCGCCGGCGTCCAGCCGCTCGGCCACCGACAGGCCCCGGATGAGGTCGGCGGAGAACACCGAGTTCATCAGCATGGGAAGCCCGTTGGCCACGGCCACCGCCTCCTCCTGGTCGTCCACGACGGTGACCGGGAGGACCGGGCCGAAGATCTCCTCGGTGAAGGCGGGCATCTCGGGCGTCACCTTGGCCAGCACGGTGGGCCGGTAGAACAGCCCGTCGAACCCGTCGAACGTGCCGCCGGTGAGCACCTCCGCCCCCATCTCGACCGACGCCGCCACGAGGGCGTGCACCCGCTCGCGCTGTCGGGTGCTGATCAGGGGGCCCAGATCCGCCGTCCCGCTCATGGGATCGCCGACCCGCAGGGCGGCGGCACGGCGGGTGAGGGCGTCGAGGTAGCGGTCCGCCACCGCCCGGGTGACGATGTGGCGGCTGGCGCTGATGCAGGTCTGGCCCTGGAACTCCAGCGAGGCGACCATCGCGCAGGAGGCCGCGAGGTCGATGTCGGCGTCGTCCAGGACCACGAAGGCGTTGCTGCCGCCCAGTTCGAGCCGGATCGGCCGCAGGGTGGCCGCGGCGGAGGCCGCGATGGCGAGGCCGACCTCGCGGGAGCCGGTGAAGTCCAGCAGGTCCAGGCCGGTGTGCTCGGCGAGCGCGTGCCCCGCGTCGAGGCCGTCGCCGGTCACCACGTTGAAGACGCCCGGCGGCAGTCCGGCGGCCCGGGCCGCCTCGGCGAGGACCTGGCCGCCGATGATCGGGGTGAGCTCGGCGGGCTTGAGCACCACGGTGTTGCCGAAGGCCAGCGCCGGTGCGACTGCCCGCATGGCCAGGTTGACCGGGTAGTTCCAGGGGGTGATCACGCCGATCACCCCGAGCGGGACCGCCCGGGACATCGAGAGCTTTCCCGCCTTGTACGGCGGCAGCAGGTCGCCGGCGTTCTCGCTCGCCTGGATCATGGAGATCCGCAGCTGGCGGATGCCGGTGGACACCTCGTCCTCGGCCTTGGCCCGCACCCCGCCGGTCTCGCGCATGCTCTGCTCGACCAGCTCGGTGTGGTGCGCCTGGAGGAAGTCGGCCATCCGCCCGAGGCGGGCCGCGCGCTCGGGGGCGCCGAGTGCCGCCCAGCCGGGCTGGGCGGCGCGGGCCGCGGTCACCGCCCGCCCGACGTCCACGGCCCCGCCGAGGGCGTATGTGCCGATCACGGCACCCGTCGCCTTCTCCACGACGTCGGCGGTGCGCCCTGAGGAGGCCGGGCGGAACGCTCCGTCGATGTAGAGCTGGGCCACGGGGAACTGAGACGTCATGAAGACTCCACGGAGGTCAGGAGACTTTGGCTTCGACTTAAACTAAGAGGCGACAGTCTTTGGCGTCAACCGGTCCTCAACCGATCCCGCCGCACAACGGCCCTCCGGGCGGCGGGATCGCCGCGGAACTACGCCCAGGCCTGCGCCGTGGATGCACCGGATCCGCCGGACGCACCGGACCCGCCGGATCCGCCGGACGTACCGGACATGACCGCCGGCCGTCGGCCGCCCGTCTCCAGCAAGTGCGCCACCGGCAGCGTGGCGGCCCCCATCGCCACCGCCTCCTGGCCCAGTCGCCCGACCTCGATCCGGGTACGCCCGCGCAGATACGACAGTGCGTGCCGCTCGGCCGTCTCGCGCACGGTGGGCAGGACCACCCCGCCCATCACCGAGCCCGCCCATCCGGAGAGCACCACGAGATCCGGGTGGAGCAGGTTGATCAGGTTGCCGATCCCGATGCCGATGTACTCCCCGACCCTCTCCAGGGTCTCGGTCGCCACCGGATCGGCGGCCGCCCGTGCGGTCAGCTCCGCGAGCCGGCTCTCGGTCCCGGAAGCACGGAACGGCTGGCTGCCCAGCGTGGCCTGGTATCGGTGGAGGATGGCCTCGGCCCCGACGTATGCCTCCAGGCAGCCCCGCGAACCGCAGCGGCAGGGCAGCCCCCCGGCGTAGATCACGGTATGACCCCACTCGATCGTGGCAGGGGTCAGGCCCGCGACGCCCCCCTCCGCGCCCGGCGCGAGGGCCGCGCCCACCCCGACCCCGATCAGCGCGGTGACCACGCGGTCGGCGCCCCGCCCCACGCCGCGCCACATCTCCGCCTGGCCCAGGGTGCGGGCACAGTTGTCCAGCATGAGCGGTGCGGGGATGCCCGGGGCGAGCATCTCCCCGAGCGGGACGCCGGACCAGCCGAGCGTCGGCGAGTGCACCAGCGTGCGCCCGGGAATCCGCAGGTCGGGCTGGACCGCGCCGGGTACGCCGACGCCGACGCCGAGCAGGTCCGCGGGGTCGACGCCCGCGGCCCGGGTCACTTCGGAGATGCCCCGGAGCACCAGTGCGGCCACCGATTCGGCGTCGAGCCGGGTGTCGGCGATCGGGTAGACCTCGGAGTTGATCACTGACAGGGTCCAGTCGAACAGCCCGATCCTGACGTGCGTCTCGCCGATGTCCACGCCGATCACGGTGCCGTAGTCCGGGCGGATCTCGAGCACCGAGCGCGGCCTGCCCCCGTCGGAGTCCTCCGAACCGCCCTCCGCGATCAGTCCCTCGGCGATGAGCTGGGAGACGACATTGCTCACCGTCGCGGAGCTGAGGCCGGAGGTACGGGTCAGGTTGTTCCGGCTGGTGGGTCCCTGGACATACAGCGCGGACAGGAGGAGGGACCGGTTGTGCCGCCGCAAGTCGCTCGTCGTTCGCTTCACCACGGGTTTCACACGACAAAGTCTGCCAGCCCGTGGCTCCCGCCCGAGCCTGCTGCTCCTTGTCCGGTCGCGCACCACCCGCCGCCGAGCGGTGGCCGGCCCTGTACGGCCAGGCCAGGTTGCCGACCGTGCCCCTGCCTCTGCCCACCCGCACCCGGCGGACCCCCCAGCCGCACCCGGACCCGCACCGGCACCCGCACCCGGCGTCCGGTGTGCACGCCGGACGCCGGGGATCAGGGCCGTCCGGCCTCGGCGATCTTCTCGGCGAGGAGCACCGGGTTGCTGAGCATCACCTCGTGGCTGCCGGGCATCTGGACCAGGCGGTACATCCCGAGACGGCCGGACATGCGCGGGTGCCAGCCCCACTCCCCGGGCGGCAGGGCGATGTCCTCGGTGGCGTTCAGATAGGACCTCGGCGTCGGGAGGGCATAGAACCGGGTCAGGTCGAGCTTGTCCACGAACGGCTGGAACGGCTCCGACGACAGCTGCTCGTACGTGCTCCGGGCGGTGTCGAGGTCGACGTCCTGGATGAACGCCTCCCGCCAGATCGGGAACGGCAGCGTCACGGTGTTGTCGCCGGACTCCGCGGCCAACTGCTCGAACAGGGTGCGGTAGTGGGGAGGCACCTCGTCGAGCAGGCTGTTGCCGGGCTGCGGCACGAACGCGTTCCAGAAGATCAGCCTGCTGATCAGCTCGGGTATCTCCTCCGCGACCCGGGCGATCACGGTCCCGCCGACGGAGTGGCCGAGCAGGACGACGTCGCCGAGGTCGCGTCCCCTGACGAAGTCGACGATCGAGGCCACGCAGTCGTCGTGGTCCACGGCCTTGTCGACGCCCTTTCCGTGTCCCGCGACCGTGGGGCCGTACGCGGTGTGCCCCAGCTCCTGAAGCCTGTCGATCACCGGCTTCCACAGTGCGCCGTCGTGCCACGATCCGTGGACCAGGACGAAGGTGGTCATTCCAGCTCCTCTCCTTGCGCGCGAGCCTTTCGGGTCCGCGGTGCCGCGGACCGGTCGCGCGGTGGTGTTGCGCCACTGTGGAGCAGGCATGCCTGGTGCTCCAGCCGGAATCCGCGGACACTGGCCGTCGAACGCGGGTGAGGAAAGGACGCGCATGACCGCTCGGGCGATCCCCCAGCCACGGACCCTCCTCGACACCCGTGACCTCGACGAGGCCCGGACGCGTGTCGGAGCCAGCTACTGCCCGCACGAACTCACCGTGACCCGGCGACCGGTGGAGTTCCACGCCGTGCAGACGGAGGCACTCCTCGGCGACGTCGCCGTCCACCAGCTGTCCTACGGCGCCGCCGTCGAGGTCGAGCCGACCCCGCTCGGGAACTGGGTCCTGGTCTCCACACCCCTGAGCGGTGCGATGACGATCAGGTCGGGGCGGACGGAGCGGACCCTGGTGGCAGGGGATTCGGTGGCCATCGACTCGTACCGCCCGTTCTCCCTGAGCTGGGAGACCGGGTGCCGGCTGCAAACGATCAGGCTCTCCCGTCGTCTCGTGGACGAAGCCGCGGCGGCGGCCGGGGTGGCCTGCGGCGGCACCGTCCGGTTCGGTCTGGGCGGACCGGTGACTCCGGTGACTGCCCGGAGCTGGCTTTCGGTCGTCGGCCTGATCCGGCGCGAGGTGACCGAGCGGGGCGAGTTCACCCGCTCCCCGCTGCTGACCTCGCAGCTCACGAGGCTGCTGGCAGCAGCGCTCGTGGGCGTCTACCCCGTGGTCGACGCGGACGAAGGGGGCCGTCCCGGCAGCGTGCTGCCGCGGGGACTGCGCAAGGCGATGGAACTCGTGGAACGGCAGCCCGAGTCCGACCTGACCGTCGCGGCGCTGGCGGCGTGCGCCTCCCTCAGCCCTCGTGCCCTTCAGGAGGGATTCCGCCGGCATCTGGACATGACGCCGATGGAGTTCGTCCGCAGCGTCCGCCTGGCCCGCGCCCACGAAGCCCTCACCCAGGCCGACCCGCACAGCGGAACCAATGTGGCCGACATCGCCCACCAGTGGGGTTTCGGCAACCTGGGCCGTTTCGCCCGCGACTACCAGCGCCGCTACGGCCGACTGCCGTCGAGGACACTGCGGACCTGAACGGAGGATCCCCTCGTAGACGGAGGATCCCCTCGTAGTCTGATCGGCCCTCTCCCACGTCCTCACTACGCACAGCACGGGATGCCGCGGCGACACCCCGGCGAGAGAATCTGTGCAGCCGTCACCGTGTATGCGTCGTGCTCGCCCGAGGAGCAGATCAGATGAGTGTGGAAGGCATGGCCGGCCTGCGGGCGACCATCGAGGATGTCCGGACCGTGCTCCTGTCGCTGAGCGGCGACGAATGGGCCGCTCAGAGTGCTGCCACCGGCTGGTCGGTCAAGGACGTCGCCACTCACATGGCCGATCTGCTGGGCGTCCTGACGTCTGCGGTGAAGGGCGAACTGGACACCGACCTCGGTATCGAGCGGCTCAACGACGCGCATGTGTCCGAGAAGACCGGTTGGACGTCCGACGACGTGATCAAGGACTTCGCAGGCCAGTCCGACGAAGCCCTGACGGTCTTCGACACGTTGCAGAACGAGCCGTACGCCTCCACCCAGGCGCCGTACCTCGACTTGGGAACGTACCCCCTGCACAACATGGCCGACCTCTGCGCGTTCGACTTCTACACCCATCTGCGCTGGGACATGCTCGCTCCCCGCGGCCCGCTGCGGCATCAACCGCCCCCGCCGGACGAGGCCCGGTTGCGGCCCGCGATCGGATGGCTCCTGGCCGGTCTGCCGAACATGCAGCCAGGCCTCGTCGACAGCCTGACCGAGCCCGTCCGGCTGACCTTGTCCGGGCCGGGCGGGGGCGGGTGGATGCTCGATCCGGCGGAGGGGCAGATCAACGTGACACCGGTGACCGCCCTTTCCCGCCCGGCTGCCACCGTGGAGTCGACGGCACACGACTTCACGGCCTGGGCCACGACCCGGTTGCCCTGGCGTGACTGTACGACCGTGACCGGCGACAACAAGGTGGCGGGCCGCTTCCTGGACGCGCTGAACCTCGTCTGAGCCCGACTCATTGATCCCGCGCGGCGTGCCCCCCGGCACCGGGCAGGCAGCGGCAGATTCCGAAGTACTAGCCTGTGGACGTGGATCTCTCACACATGAACAGCGTCCCGCACGAGCATGGGAAGCGTCCCCGGGTCGGGCACATCCAGTTCCTCAACTGTCTGCCGATCTACTGGGGACTGGCCCGCACAGGCACTCTGCTCGACCTGGAGTTGACCAAGGACACTCCGGACCGGCTGAGCGGTCTGCTGGTCGACGGGACCCTGGACATCGGTCCGATCGCCTGCATGGAGTACCTCAAGCATGCCGACGACCTGGTGCTGCTCCCGGACATCGCGGTGGGCAGCGACGGCGCGGTGACCTCCTGCCTGATCGTCAGTCAGGTCCCGCTGCGCGAACTGGACGGGCGCCGGGTCGCCCTGGGCTCCACCTCGCGCTCGTCGGTACGGCTGGCCCGGCTGCTGTTGGAGGAGCGGGAAGGGGTCCGCCCGGAGTACTTCACCTGCCCGCCGGACCTGCCGGAGATGATGCAGGACGCGGATGCCGCGGTCGTCATCGGCGACGCCGCGCTACGCGCCTACCTTCATCAGGCCGCAGATCTGGGACTGCTGGTGTACGACCTGGGCGAGATGTGGAAGGCGTGGACCGGTCTGCCGTTCGTCTTCGCGGCCTGGGCCGTCCGCAAGGACTACTTGGAGCAGAACCCTCGTGTCGTGCGCGAGGTGCACCGGGCCTTCCTGGAGTCCCGGGACCTCTCGATGGCCGAAGTCGACAAGGTGTGCGAACAGGCCGCCCGGTGGGAGGCGTTCGACGCACAGGCGTTGCGCCGCTACTACACCGAGGCCCTGGACTTCTCCTTCGGCGAACGCCAGCTGGCGGGTGTTCGCGAGTTCGCTCGCAGGGTTGCCTCGGACTCCGGATTCGATCCCGAGCTGGAGATCTCGATCCTCCAGCCGTAGCGGCTGCCTCGGTACGCCACCGGCCGTCGGGCCCCGTTGCCGGTGCGAACCGCGGCCGGCTGACCGTCCTGTTCCGAGCGGGCACGGGCGAGTGGGCACGGCCGGGCGGGCACAGTCGAGCGGGCGCGGGTCAGAAGCCGGAGGCGGGGCGGGTGGTGCAGTGCTCCTCCAGCCGGGTCAGTTCCTCGCTGCCGAGCTAGAGCTCGGTGGCGGCGACGGCATCGGTGAGGTGGTGCGGCTTCGTGGTGCCGACGATCGGCGCGGTGACGGCCGGTTGGTGCATCACCCAGGCCAGCGCCACCTGGGCGCGGCTGACGCCGCGCTCCCTGGCGATGGCGGCGACCGCGTCGACGATTCCCCGGTCGGCCTCGGCGGTCCGGCCGTAGAGGATCTCCTCGGCGCCGTCGGTGCTGTTGCGCGTGGTCTGCTCGTCCAGGTCGCGGGTCAGCCGGCCGCGCGCCAGCGGGCTCCAGGGGATCACGCCGATGCCCTGGTCCAGGCAGTACGGCAGCATCTCCCGCTCCTCCTCGCGCTGAAGCAGGTTGTACTGGTCCTGCATGGACACGAACCGGGTCCAGCCGTGCAGGTCCGCGGTGTGCTGGAGCCTGGCGAACTGCCAGGTCCACATCGAGGACGCGCCGATGTAGCGGGCCTTGCCGGCCTTCACCACGTCGTGCAGCGCCTCCATGGTCTCCTCGGCCGGCACATTCGGGTCGAGCCGGTGGATCTGGTAGAGGTCGTTGTAGTCGGTGCCCAGCCGGCGCAGACTCTCGTCCACCTGGGTGAGGATGGCCGCCCGGGACAGGCCGGCGCCCTTCGGTCCGGGGCCCATCGTGGCGTTCACCTTGGTGGCGATGACCAACCTGCGCCGCCGGTGTCAGCCGCCCGGCGGCTGCTCCGGTGGGGCCTCGGGACGCTCCGGACGCCCCAGTTCGCGTCCGGTGATCATCTCGGAATCGATCCGGACGAACACCGGCTCCGGTGTCGGCATCCATGATCGGGGGCCGGCCTGTGACAGCCGCGCGCGTTCCGCGGAGCCGCTGACCACGGTGGCCCGTCCGGTGACGACCACACTCCAGCCGGTCCTGTTCCCGGCATCGAAGTCATCCGCCTCGAAGGCGACCACGACGCCTTCGATGGCACGGACCAGTTCCGAATTCGAGTCGGTGCACAGCAGCACCGAGGAGTCCGCGTCCAGCGAGAAGTTGACCGGGAGGACTGCGGGGAGCGCCTGCCGGGTGTAGACCACGCGGCCGACCGGCACCTTGGCAAGCAGGCGCAGGCACTCCTGGCGATCGAGTACGCGAAAGTCGTCATCCCGGGGCATCTGGTCATCCTTCCTCGTACTGCGGGCATGGATGTAGGGCCGACCGGCCCTTTCGCCGGAGCTGCTCGGCGCCCTGGAGCAGGCCGTCGGTGTACAGCGCCAGGAGGCTGACCGGGGACAGTTCCCGCTCGGCGGTCTCGAAGGGCAGCCCTCCCACACCCAGCGGTGGGCCGGGCTGCATGTTGACGAGCTCCGCCGGCCGTCCGGCTGGGCGACGGCGGGTGGCGGGTGGCCCGCGCCGGCGGCCGTGCACCGGCGGGAGACCGGGTCGTAGACCACGTACAGACAGGTGGCGATGACATCGGCGGCGATGGCGAGGTCGGACTCGTGGTCAGCGGTGCTCTCCTCCTCGGCGGCCAGGAGGGTGACCAGGCCGTCGAGGTGGGTGAGCAGTTCGTCGGCGGGCTGGTCGACGTCGGCCAGGGCGCGCACCGCGGTCCGCAGCCGGCCCATGGCGGCCGACGCCCGCAGTCCGTGGCCCACCACGTCGCCCGCCACCGCCGCAACCACTTCCTCGCCTACTCGGCACCGGGCATCGGTCCGCACCTCCTTCAGGCCGTCGTGGTGACATTCCTGAAGGTGACAGCCAGTGCTGCGGTGGTGCATGAGCCGACCAGGTGTTGCCACAGGGCCACACGGCACCAACTCCGCGTCTGCCCGCGCCGGGGTCGTGCCGACTGAACGGCCATTGACGCAAGGGCCGTTCGGCGGATGCCGGGGTTCGACCGGCATCTGACCGGGGCGACGGCGTACGAGGAGCATCGTCCGAGGAATCCGCCGTGCGGTGTCGAGTGGCGCTGCCTCCGAACTGCCGGCCGAGGGAAGGAGAGGTACGACCATGACCCTGCATCACATCGTCGTCGGAGTCGACGGCTCCGTAGCCTCCGTGCGCGCTCTGGACTGGGCCGCGGCTGAGGCCGTACGCCATGGCGGCGCGCTGCGCGTGCTGTATGCGGTTCCCGACCGTGACGAGGCCGCACCGGTCCTGGCCTACGCCACCTCGCGCACACGAGAGCGGTATCCGGGGCTGCTCGTCGAGAGCGTCGCGGTCGAGGGAGGCGTGGTGCATGCGCTGGCCCGCGAGAGCGAGGACGCGGTCCTCACCGTGGTGGGAACACGCGGCATGGGCACCGTGGCGGGTTCGGCGTTGGGCTCGGTGAGCCTGAGGCTGGCCTCCGTCGCACAGGGACCGCTCCTGGTCGTCCGCGGGGACCACCCCTGCGACGAGGGCCGGCCCGTGCTGCTGGGCCTTGCCGACGACTCGGACCTGCAGGCGGCGGAGTACGCCATCCAGGAGGCCGAGCGGCGCGGCGTGAGCCTCCGTGTCCTGCATTCCTGGAGCCGTCGGCACATCACCCCCGAACTGCCCTCCCTCACGGCTGTGCGCAGCCCGGGTCAGGAGCGGACGGCCAGGGAGAGCCGGGCCGAGGAGGCCGTGGCCCCCTACGCACTCACCCACCTGCGGGACCGGCATCCTGGTGTCGTCGTCGAGTCCCACGCGGTCCGTACCGCTCCCGCTCCCGCACTGCTGGCGGCGTCGCAGGAAGCCGCAGTGGTGGTCGTCGGCGCCCACCGCCGGACGGGTGTGTTCGGACCACGGCTGGGTCCGGTCGCGCACACGCTGTTGCACCGGTCGCACTGCCCCCTGATCGTCGTACCGGAGAGGTGACGGCCCGTTCCCACGACTGGCGTCGTTCACCACGCGACCGGAGCGGCACCGTGAGGAAACGGTGCCGCTCCGGTCGTTCGTCTCTCCCGGGTCACTGCTGCGGGCGGTCCGGGGCGGTGATGTCAGGCCGGGCGAGAGCTCTCGTCGGTGCTGTCGGTGTCCGTACCACGGGACTGTGCGGGTCCACCGCGCCATGGCGGGGTGGACGTACGACGTCCGTCGTGCCAGGCCTGGGCGGCCCTGTCCGTCTGGCGGCGCAGCCGGTCCTGGAGCCGGTCGACGGCCTCCGCGCCCGTGGCCTCCTCGGCCACCGTGACGACCACCTGGCGGCCGCCGATGTGCAGATCCGCCGTGGCCGACCACGGGTGGCCGGCGTGGTGGGCGACCGCACGCAGGATGCGCACCTCGCCGGTGACGGCGGGTACTCCCGCCCTGCCCAGCACGGCGTCGATCTTCGTGCGGGCGTATGCCAGGGTCTCGTCGTCCACGGCGCCGCCGGAGCGCAGCTCGACCGCGGGCGTCGCCTGGGAGTTGTCGGTGGTCATACGGGTTTCTCCTCGGAGATCAGGAACTCAGGAGCTGACGGACTCGGGAAAGGCGGAACAGCGGGGCGGTTCAGACCGGGGAGCCCGGCAGCCACAGGTCGGGGCCGAACACCTCGTAGCGGATGCGTCGTGCGGGCACGCCGGCGCTCAGCAGCTGTCCTCGTACGTCCCGCATGAAGGGGAGCGGGCCGCACAGGAACACCGTGGCGTTGTCGGGGAGTTCGGTGTCGCTCAGGTCCATCCGACCTGTGCGGGCGGCGGGTTCCTCCGCTCCGGGATGCTCGTACCAGAAGACAGACCGGGCGTTGCGCAGTTGATCGACGAGGTCGTGCGTCTCGGTGCGCAGGGCGTGGTCGCCGGGGGAGCGGTCGGCGTGCAGGACCAGGACCCGGCGGATCGAGCGGAGGCCGGCCAGGTGGGCGAGGATGCCGGTCATGGGGGTGCAGCCGATGCCCGCCGAGACCAGCACGACGGGGGTGGTGGTGTCCACCGGGTCGTCGAGGAAGACGTCGCCGAACGGTGCGGACAGCAGCAGCTCGTCCCCCTCGCGGACGGTGTCGTGCAGCAGGTTGGAGACCTCGCCGTCCGGCCCGGCGGGGTCACCGGCGACGCGCTTCACGGTGATCCGCCGCAGCCCGGCGCCCGGGTCCGAGGAGAGGCTGTACTGGCGCAGCTGGTGCACCCCGTCCGCCATGCACACGCGGACGCTCACGTACTGGCCCGCGCGGGCCCGTGGAAGGCGTTCGCCGTCCGCCGGGCGGAGCAGGAAGGAGACGGTGTCGGGGGTCTCGGTACGACGTTCGACGACCGTCCAGGGCCGCCAGATCCCGCCGGGCTGGACGCCCGCGTCCTGGTAGAGGAGCGCCTCCCGGCTGATCAGGGCGCCGGCCATGAGCCAGTAGACCTCGTCCCAGGCGGCCGCCACCTCAGGGGTGACCGCGTCCCCGAGGACCTCGGCGATCGCGCTGAACAGGTACTTGTGCACGATCGTGTACTGGTCGTCGGTGACGCCGACGGCGGCGTGCTTGTGCGCGATCCGGGACAGCAACTGGTCCGGCCGTGTTCCGGGATTCTCCAGCAGCGCGCCGGCGAAGGCGGCGATCGCACCGGCCAGCGCGCGGCGCTGGTCCCCGCTGGCCTGGTTGCCGCGGTTGAACATCCCGTCGAGCAGCTCCGGCCGGTCGTGGAACATCGTGGCGTAGAAACGGGTGGTGATCTCGTCGAGCGCTCCGGCCACAGCGGGCAGGGTGGCGCGTACGAGGGCGGTGGATTCGGCGGACAGCATGGGATCTCCCTGACGGGGCGGACGATGGAGGAGGAGCCGGCCGCATCGCCGTGGGACGGCGGCCTTCTGCGCGGCGGTCAGGCACCGCCGGGCGGGCTATGCGCCGCGCCCGTAGTAGGCCGCGCGCATGAGCTGCCGCATGTCGTCGAGCATGGGCATGCGCGGGTTGGCGGGTGCGCACTGGTCCTCGAAGGCGTTCAGGGCCTGCTGGGGCAGTGCGTCGAGGAAGGACCGCTCGTCGACGCCGAGGGCCTGGAACGACGGCTCGATGCCCAGGGCCTCACGGAGCCGCTCCACGGCCGAGGCCAGTGACTCGACGCCCTCCGCCGTGGTGGCGGCCGGCAGGCCGAGGGTGCGGGCGATGTCCTGGAAGCGCTCGGGGGCACGGTAGTGCTCGTACTTCGGCCAGCCGGTGAGCTTGGTGGGGACGGTGCCGTTGTAGCGGATGACGTGCGGCAGCAGGACCGCGTTGGTGCGGCCGTGCGCGATGCGGAAGGTGGCGCCGAGCGTGTGGGACATGGCGTGGACGATGCCGAGGAAGGCGTTGCCGAACGCCATGCCGGCGATGGTGCCGGCGTTGTGCATCTTCTCCTGCGCCCCGGGCCGGGCCGCGCGGTCGTTCACCGCCGCCTCGATGTTCTCGAAGATCAGCCGGATCGCGTGCAGGGCGAGACCGTCGGTGAAGTCGTTGGCGTAGACGGACACATACGCCTCGATGGCGTGGGTGAGGGCGTCGAAGCCGCTGTCGGCCGCCAGGGAGCGCGGGAGTTCGGCGGCGAGCAGCGGGTCGACGATGGCCACGCTGGGGGTGAGGGCGTAGTCGGCCAGCGGGTACTTCTTGCCGGTGGCCGGGTCGGAGATCACCGCGAAGGGGGTGACCTCGGCGCCCGTCCCCGACGTCGTGGGGATGCACACCAGGCGGGCGAGCCTGCCCAGCACGGGGAAGCGGAAGGCGCGCTTACGGATGTCGGAGAACTTGTGCCGCATGTCGGCGAAGTCGACGTCCTTGCCCTCGGCCTGCTGCTCGTACAGCAGCCACATCACCTTGGCCGCGTCCATCGGGGAGCCGCCGCCGAGGGCGATGATGGTGTCCGGGCGGAAGTCGCCCATGAGGCGGGCGCCGCGCCGGACGGAGTCGATGCTGGGCTCGGGTTCGACGGTGTCGATGACCTGGATGGTGACCGGCTCCCGGCGCCGCCGCAGCACGCGCTCGACCCGGTCGACGAGCCCGAGGCGGGTCATCGTCGCGTCGGTGACGACGGTGACACGGTGGACGTCCGGCATGGAGGTCAGGTAGCGGACGGACTGCGGCTCGAAGTAGATCTTCGGCGGGACCTTGAACCACTGGAGGTTGTTGCGGCGCACGGACACCCGCTTGACGTTGAGCAGTTGGGCGGCGGAGACGTTGTCGGACACCGAGGTGCTGCCCCAGGAGCCGCAGCCGAGTGTCAGGGATGGCAGCAGGCTGTTGTAGATGCCGCCGATCGCGCCCTGCGAGGAAGGGGCGTTGACGATGATCCGTACCGTCTTCATACGACGGCCGTACGCTTCGGCGAGTTCGAGGTCGCCGGTGTGGATGACGGCGCTGTGGCCCTGCCCGTGGAAGGCGACCATGTCGGCGGCCAGGCCGAAGCCCTGCTCCTCGGAACCTGCCCGCAGGACGGCGAGGACCGGGCAGAGCTTCTCGCGGGTGAGCGGCTCCAGCGGACCGACCTGACCGGCCTCGACGAGGATGAGCGAGGTGCCCTCGGGCACGGAGAACCCGGCCTGTTCGGCGATCCACGTCGGACTCTGCCCGACGGCCGCGGAGTTGACCTTGGGCTCGCAGCCCGTGCCCGTGCCCGCGCCCGTGCCCGTGCCCGCGGCCTTGCCGGCCGGGAACAGGAACGCCTCCAGCTTCGCCTTCTCGTCGGCGGTGGCCAAGTGGGCGTGCAGGGCGCGGAATTCGGCGAGGACCGCGTCGTAGATCCGCTCGTCCAGGATGACGGCCTGTTCGGAGGCGCAGATCATGCCGTTGTCGAACGACTTCGACAGCACCAGGTCGTTCACGGCCCGGCGTACGTCGGCGCTGTGGTGGACGTAGGCGGGTACGTTGCCGGCCCCCACGCCGAGCGCGGGCTTGCCGGCCGAGTACGCGGCCTTGACCATGGCGTTGCCGCCGGTGGCGAGGATCAGCGAGACGCCCGGGTGGCGCATCAGAGCGTCGGTGGCCTCGACGGACGGGGTCTCGATCCACTGCACGCAGTGCTCCGGCGCGCCCGCCGCGACGGCCGCGTCCCGCACGACGCGGGCCGCCTCCGCGCTGCAGCGCTGGGCGGAGGGGTGGAAGGCGAACACGACCGGGTTGCGGGTCTTGAGCGCCATCAGGGCCTTGAAGACGGTGGTGGAAGTCGGGTTGGTGACGGGGGTGACGGCGCACACCACGCCGACCGGCTCGGCGACCTCGATCATGTCGTCGATGTCGTCGCGGGCGATGACCCCGACCGTCTTCATCGGGCCCATGCTGTGCGTGACGTACTCGCAGGCGAACATGTTCTTCGCGGCCTTGTCCTCGAAGACTCCGCGTCGGGTCTCTTCCACGGCGAGTCGTGCCAGCCCGGTGTGCTGGTCGAGGGCGGCGACCGAGGCCTTCTTCACGATGTGGTCGACCTGTTCCTGGTCGAGCCCCTCGTAGTCGGCGAGCGCCTTGAGCCCGTTGGTCACCAGGCGGTCCACCGCGACGGCGATGTCGGACGGCGCGTCGGCGGCTTCGGTGGTCGCGCTGCGGTCGTCGTGGCGGGTCATGTCGGCAGGCCTCCGTGGTGGAGAGGGCGGCAACCGCACCGATGGCGGCGCGGGAGGGAGCGGCACCTCGGGGGATGGGCACCGCTCCCATCAGCAGCGTCTCTCGTCAGCGGTGGCGCTCCCAGGTCCCGTTGGTCCCGGTGAGGGACTGATCGGCCCCGGGGTGCCGGGGCCAGGTGTCCCATGTGGCGGGACTAGTCAGAGGGCACGGCGGAGGAGGGGGCGCTGTGCGACCGGCGGGTGCCGTCGGCGCGGAGGGCCAGGCTGTTGACGACGCCGACCACTCCGTCCACCCGGTACGTCAGCCGGATCGCGGTCGGGATGTCGCCGTGGTGCGGTACGACCCCTGCCAGCGTGACCATGCCGTCCCTGACCGAGACGGTCACACTGCCGGCCGGGAGACCGAGCGCAAGGTCCAGCACCTCCTCGCGGACCTCCCGGCCGATCTCCTCGTCCGTGCGCAGGAAGACCCGCAGCAGGTCCCGCCGGGTGGCGATGCCGATCAGCCGGTCCTCCTCGTCCACGACGGGCAGGCGCTCGACGCCGTGACGCTCCATGACCCGTGCGGCATCCGCTATCCGCTGTTCCGGATGCACGGTGATCGCAGGCGTCGACATCAGCTCCCGAGCCGTGACGGCGCGGGCGACGGCACCGGGGCGAGGACGCCTGAGGCGGCTCGACGGGTGTCGCCGCGACCGCCGCGCCCGGTCGTCCGGGGACCGGGCCGCCTGACGGCGGACCAGATCCGTCTGCGAGACGACGCCCACGACCTTGTCGTCGTGGTCCACGACGGGCAGGCCGCTGATCCGGTGCTGGTCCAGCAGCCGCACGACGTCCTTGAACGAGGTCTCCGGGTGAGCCTCGACGACGTCGGAGGTCATCACTTCACCGACGATTCGGGCCATGACGGCCACCTCCTTTCCGGCCGGGCCCGGGCTCGGGGACGCGAGCCCGGGCCCGGTGCTCACCTGCTGTCGCTCGATCCCGTCCCGGACAGGGCGGCCCGTCCGGCCTCCAGCCGGGCGACCGGGACGCGGAACGGCGAGCAGGAGACGTAGTCCAGTCCGGCCTCGTGGAAGAAGTGGACGGACTCGGGGTCGCCGCCGTGTTCGCCGCACACGCCGATCTTCAGGTCGGGGCGTGCGGCGCGGCCCTCGTCGACGGCGATGCGGACCAGCCGGCCCACACCGTCACGGTCGAGGGTCTCGAACGGCGAGGTGGCGAAGATGCCCTTGTCGAGGTAGGCGGAGAAGAACGCCGCCTCGACGTCGTCGCGGGAGAAGCCCCAGGTGGTCTGGGTCAGGTCGTTCGTGCCGAAGGAGAAGAACTCCGCCTCCTCGGCGATCCGGTCCGCGGTGAGCGCGGCCCTGGGCAGCTCGATCATGGTGCCGACCGGGCAGTGCACGGGCACGCCGGTCTCCTCGGACACCTCGGCCAGGACCCGCTCCACTTCCGCCCGCTCGATGCGCAGTTCCTCGACGGCGCCGACCAGCGGCACCATGATCTCCGCCTCGGGGGAGCCCCCGGCCCTCCTACGCGCCACGACCGCCTCGGCGATCGCCCGGACCTGCATGGCGACCAGACCGGGCACCACCAGGCCGAGGCGTACGCCCCGCAGCCCGAGCATCGGGTTCTCCTCGTGCATGCGATCGACCGCGTCGAGCAGTTCGGTGTCGTGCGGGTCCGGGCGCTCCCCCCGGGCCTCGGCGGCGGCGACCCGCACGGCGAGGTCGGTGCGGTCGGGCAGGAACTCGTGCAGGGGCGGGTCGATGAGCCGGATGGTGACCGGCAGACCGTCCATCGCCTCCAGGATGCCGATGAAGTCCTCGCGCTGGAGCGGCAGCAGTGCGCCCAGCGCATCCTTGCGTTCGGACTCGTCGCGAGCCAGGATCATCGCCTCGACCAGCTTGCGCCGCTCGCCGAGGAACATGTGCTCGGTACGGCACAGCCCGATGCCGCGTGCGCCGAACCGCCGGGCGCGGGCGGCGTCCGCCGGGGTGTCGGCGTTCGCACGCACCTCCAGCCGGGCTGCGCTGTCGGCCTGTTCCATGGTGCGGGCCACGGAACCGACCAGCCCGGCCGACCGCTCGCCTGTCTCGAAGTACCGCATCACCGCGGAGTCGACCAGTGGTGCCGCGCCCAGGTACACGGCCCCCTCGGAGCCGTCGACGGAGACGACGGTGCCCTCTTCGACGACGGTGTCACCCACGGCGAAGCGACGGGCCGTGGTGTCCACGACGATCTCCTCGGCGCCGCAGACGCACACCGTGCCCATGCCGCGGGCGACCACGGCGGCGTGGCTGGTCTTGCCGCCGCGGCTGGTCAGCACCGCCTGCGCGGCGAGCATGCCCGGCAGGTCGTCGGGGGTGGTCTCCTGGCGGACGAGGACGACCTGCTCGCCGGCGGCGGCCCGGCGGACGGCCTCGGCGGAGTCGAACACCGCGGCGCCCACGGCCGCGCCCGGTGAGGCGGGAAGGCCGTGCGCGAGCGCCTCGCCGACGGCGGAGGTGTCGAAACGGGGGAACATCAGCCGGGCCAGCCCGTCCCCGGTGACCCGGCCCAGCGCCTCGGCGGGACTGATCAGCCCCTCGTCCACCAACTCGGCGGCAATGGCGAACGAGGCTTCGGCGGTACGCTTGCCGACCCTGGTCTGCAGCATCCACAGCCGGCCGCGCTCGATGGTGAACTCGATGTCGCACAGATCCCGGTAGTGCGTCTCCAAGGTCTCCATGTGACCGCGCAGCTGAGCGTAGGAGACAGGGTCGAGTTCTTCCAGGTCGGCCAGCGACACGGTGTTGCGGATGCCGGCCACGACGTCCTCGCCCTGAGCGTTCGGCAGATAGTCGCCGTACAGGCCGGGGCGACCGGTGGCGGGGTCGCGCGTGAAGGCGACGCCGCTGCCCGAGTCGGCGCCGAGGTTGCCGAAGACCATGGTCTGCACGTTCACCGCGGTGCCGAGGTCGTCGGCGATGCGTTCGCGGCGCCGGTAGATCCGGGCCCGCTCGCCGTTCCAGGACTCGAAGACGGCGAGGACGGCCCGGCGCAGCTGCTCGTCCGGGGACTGCGGGAAGTCCTCGCCGCTCTCCTGGCGGATCAGGGCCTTGTACGTCTCGACGAGCCCGGCCAGGTCCGTGGCGTCCAGGCCCAGATCGTCGGCCGCACCGCGGACGCGCTTGAGGTCGGACAGGGCGCTCTCGAACAGTCCGCTGTCGACACCCATGACGGTACTGCCGAACATCTGCACGAGGCGGCGATAGGAGTCCCAGGCGAAGCGCTCGTTCCCGGACACCTTCGCGAGGCCGAGCACGGAGTCGTCACCCAGACCGATGTCGAGGATCGTCTCCATCATGCCGGGCATGGAGAAGCGTGCCCCGGAGCGGACGGACAGCAGCAGCGGATCGTCGGGCTGACCCAGCCTCCGCCCGGCCGTCTTCTCCAGAGCCGTCAGATGCCCGGAGATCTCTTCGGCCAGCCCGTCCGGCTCGCTGTCGGCGCCGAAGTAGGCCCGGCAGGCCTCGGTCGTCACGGTGAATCCCGGCGGCACCGGCAGCCCCAGCCGGGTCATCTCGGCCAGGTTCGCCCCCTTGCCGCCGAGCAGGCCGGCCAGCTCACGGCCGCCCTCCGCGAAGTCGTACACGTATCGGACCATGATCTCGGTCTCCTCCGTCGGGCTTCGGCTGGATGCTCCCTCCAGCGTCTGCCTGCCGGTGCCGGAGGGAGCAGGTGCTGTCGGTCCCCTCCGGGGGGCCGGTCGGCCCAGGCGCATGTGTCGCTGCCCGGCTTCCGGCGGCCAAGCGCTCCGCTGGAAGTGCCGCGATGTGCACTGCCGACCAAGGACAGCGTGCCCGGCAAGGTCAGCGCGAGGAGCCAGACGCCGGCCAGTCAGGGGCGGTAGCCGTAGCCGACGGTCACGTCGAGCAGGTGCCCCCAGGCACGTGCTGGGCCACGGAGTTCCGCCGCCGCACTGCCTCCCGACCGTCACCCACCTCGCCCGACTTGATGGAGCCGTGGACGAAGCCGTCCAACTCCGCGCTCTCGGGCCTGCTGCGCTTGTTGTCGTGCAGGTACGACACCTGTGCCCCCTGTAGGTCCACGGTGCCGGACGGCGGTGCGGCGAGGGTGAAGTCGAAGTCGACGGCTTGCGTCAACGGGGCCGAAAGGGAGGGGACGTCGCCGTCGGACGGCCTGTTCAGGACGGCTCCCGCGAAGCTCAGGCCGCCGAGATCCGGGCGCCCCGCAGCCCTACGGTCCCGTTCGCCACGAACCCGTCGGAGAAGAAGACCGTGGAGGTCACGGAGTTCCCCAGGTCGAGTGCCAGGCCACGCGGGCTGGGTGTCGTGAACCCCGCGCTGCGCCTGCCGAGACACCAGCTCGAGGACACCATCACGGAGACCGCCGAGAGCCTCCTCGCCCACGGCATCGGGCAATGACCGGCTCGTGACAGCGATGGAGATCACCGCATTCGCGTACCCGCTCACCTGCCACGGCGTGGCTGGAGACCGGTTGGAGAACCGCTCTCGTTACCCCACTTGGTCAGCGCAACATCGGAGTCCTGCCCGACGGCAGACGAAGCGGTCAGCTCTTGCCCGGTCCCGACGGCGCAACCCGCAGGATGTCCAAGCGGCGCAGGTACTCCTCCTCGTCGATCTCACCGCGTGCGTACCGTTCGGCGAGGATCTGCTCGGCGCCCGGGCTGCCGGGCGCAGGAGGCGCACTCCAGCCAGGATGTCCGCCCACGTGCGTACGCAGGCGGACGACAGGGCCCGGACGGCCCTCCTGAGGACCGGTAGACCCTGGTTCACCGCAGTCACCGGGCGCCCGCCGCCCGGTGCCGGACCGATGCGAACCAGTCGGCTTTCGGGCCGGTCCGGCGGACAGCCCGAGGCCCATGCGGCTCGCGAACGCCGAGCGTGCCGGCTCCCGCAGCATCCGTCCGGTCGCACCACCCACGCGGCCGGCCGGATCCGGCGCCCCGCCCAGCGAGCCGAGTACCCGGTCGGACACCTGGTGCGGCAGCCCGTACGGTGCCGGCGCCGGGGCAGGTACCGAACCTCCCTGGGAGGGTCCGAGCGGTCCTCCCAGGGCGCGTGCGTCACCGGCGGTGCATGGTCTCCAGCGCGGCCGCCAGCACGTGGGGGTCGTGGTGGCCCTTGTAGACGGGAGGCGGTTGCCTGTCGAGGTGGAGAAGCTCGGACACCGCCGTCCACGCCGTGCGTACGGAGTACTCGACCGTGAAGACGACGTCGTCCGGCACCTCGGCGAACTGCCCGATGAAGGCGAGGTTGACCGAGCCCTCGGGCACGACCTCGGGGCGGTCGTCGCGGCGGCGGCTCAGGAACTGGCTGGTGATGTAGGGCATCACGCAGGGAATGACGGTCGAGGTCTCCAGGACGCGAGCGCTGGTCGGGCCGTCGAAGTGCAGGTGGTGCAGGACCTCTTCCAGGATCTCCCGGCCGGAGCACATGGTCATCGGTTTGGGCGTGTGGTTGCCTGCGCGGCCGGGGAAGAGGCCGTAGCCCCACCAGACCGAGACGTCGTCCGGCTGGTCGCGGTAGACGGGCTGGCGGTTGGCGACGATGGTGAGCAGCCAGTTGGAGTCGGTGAAGGTCATCAGGCCGCCCTTGCCGGTCTCCCGGCCGCTGAACTCGGCCAGTGCGTCGAGGAAGACGGGGTCCTTGGCCGTGACGGTGAAGGACTCCCAGCGGGACTCCTTCACATGCTTGTCGAAGGCGTCCGGGTTCCCGAAGTTCTCGTGTCCCCGGGCCAGTCGGTGCCAGAGCAGCCAGGCGTCCGAGCGCTGGGGAGGCGGGGGCGGGGGAGAGGTGTGCGTGCCCCGGCTGGAGGCGTCGGTCATGGAGCCGTTGGTCACCAGGACCAGGTCCTCGGGGGCGACGGCGATCCTCTCCTCCCGGCCGGCCCGGAGCAGGCGGATGGTCTGCACCGTCCTGCCGTCCTTTCCGGGGGCGAAGTCGAGGTCGGTGACCTTGCAGCCGGGGTGGACGGTCACGCCGCGCTCGCGCAGCCAGGAGGCCAGGGGGCGCACGATCGAGTCGTACTGGTTGTACCGGGTCCGATGGATGCCGGACATGGAGCCGAACTCCGGGAACAGGTGGATGAAGCGGCGGAGGTAGCGGCGGAACTCGATGGCGCTGTGCCAGGGCTGGAAGGCGAACGTGGTGCACCACATGAACCAGAAGTTCGTGGTGAAGAAGTGCTCGCCGAAGCAGTCGGTGATCCGCTTGTCGTCCAGGTGGCTCTCGGGGGTCGCCAGACACCGGACCAGCTCCAGCCGGTCGCGCTCGGAGAAGCCCATCGAGGGGGAGTCGACGATCTTTCCGTCCGCGTCGACCAGCCGGGCGATGTCGTCCCAGGCGAACTCCTCGTGCCCGGCCAGGATCTCCTGGGTCACGGTCACCGAGGGATCGTCCAGCGTGGGAATGCCGGACAGGAGGTCGTACGTGCAACGGAACTCGGCCTCGAACATCCGACCGCCGCGCATGGTGTAGCCGGCCTCCGCGCTGCCGCCCGCGTCGAGACTGCCCCCGATGCCCATCTGCTCCTCGAAGAGGTGGATGTCCGCGCCGTCGAACCCGCCGTCGCGGATCAGGAAAGCCGCCGCGGCGAGCGCCGCGATCCCGCTGCCCACCAGATATGCCTTCGCCATCACAACGCTCCTCGTCGCTCGCGTCTGCGGATCGGAACCGCACCTCCTACGTTTTCCTGCGCGGGCGGCGCCGTCAGTGGGCCGTTGGTCACCGGTCGGGTCCGGACGGCCCTGGCGGACAGGCGAGGGCGTCGGCTCGGGAGCTGTGCCATGGTGCCAGTACCGGCAGGCGCGGAGACGGAGGTCCGTCGGGGCCGTATCCGGCGCGTATCACCATCTGCGGGCCCGGCTGTCGTGGTCCGTCGCCGGCACGAAGAGACGGGGTTGGCGTTCGAAGGGGACGGCGGCGGCTCTCCACCGCTCGGTCGACGTCGGTGTTGTTGCGGTGTTCCGCCTGACCGATCAACCGGAGCAGGGGGTCCGCGCCGGAGGGCGGCACAAGGGGGAGGTGGGCGCCGTCGGCGCGGGCGGCGTCCCGGAACTCCGTGAGCACGGCGGTCGGCAGTACGCGCTCCGAGAAGGGGAAACGGCTACTGCGGCGCCGCCCACCGCCTCGCAGAGGGCTGTGGGCACGTATGTCCTGGCTGCACCGGCCACGCGTACCGCGGCGAGCAGGCGCGGAGGAGACTGACCCCGCAGACCAGGCTCCGCGCACGGCTCACCTCGTCGGCCGGCCCCCGGGCTCCGGCTGTTCCAGGTGGGAGGCGAGGACCGCGGCCTGGACGCGGCGCTGGACGCCCAGCTTGGCGAGGAGGCGGGAGATGTGGTTCTTGACGG